>NZ_JBEOXI010000156.1:0-20163 GCF_040296465.1 Streptomyces sp. NPDC002130 | reverse complement strand
GTTGGCACCCTTGACGAGGAACGCGCCCGCGATGATCACGACCAGGACGACCGTCACCTTGATGGCGACGACCAGCGACGTGATCCGTGCCGACAGTTTCATGCCGAGCACGAGGATGCCGGTCAGGACGAGGACGAGCGCGGCGGCGAGGATGTCGAAGCCGAAGGCGTCGGCGCCCTCCCGGCTGCCCAGGCCCGCGGGCATCGTCCAGCCCGCGTTGTCCATGAGCGACTGGATGTAGCCGGACCAGCCGACGGCCACCACCGCCGTACCGAGGGCGAACTCCAGGACGAGGTCCCAGCCGATGATCCAGGCGGGCAGTTCACCGAGGGAGGCGTAAGAGAACGTGTAGGCGGACCCGGCGACCGGGACCGTGGACGCGAACTCGGCATAACAGAGGGCGGCCAGGGCACACGCGACGCCCGCCGCCACGAACGCCAGAGCCGTCGCGGGCCCGGCGTTGTCCTTGGCGACCGTGCCGGTGAGAACGAAGATGCCGGTACCGATGATCACACCGACGCCGAAGACGGTCAGATCCACCGCGGACAAGGACTTCTTGAGCGCGTGTTCTGGCTCCTCGGTGTCGAGGATGGACTGCTCGACCTTCTTCGTCCGGAAGAGGGTACTGCTCACGGGGTACCTCCCACGCTTGTCGTCCTCGACATGATCGAGAGGTGGCACCATCCGTATGCCCCGGCACGGGCCAATTCACGCCAATGGGCCGGTTCCACCACCCTCACGGTGGGAAACCGGCCCATCTCGAACCCGTTCGGCCGCGTCGGCCGCGTCGGCCGCGTCGGCCGCGTCGCCCGTCTCGGCCGCGTCAGTCGCGCGCGGCGTCCACGGCGTCCGCCGCACTGCGCTCGAAGCGCCCGTCCAGCTTGGCGACCAGCCCGGTCACCTGCCGGGCGATGTCGGGCGCGGTGAGCCCGATCTCGGCGAGGACCTCGGCCCGGGAGGCGTGGTCGAGGAAGCGCGGCGGGATGCCGAAGTCCCGCAGCGGCACGTCGACCCCCGCGTCACGCAGGGCCTGCGCGATCGTCGAGCCGACACCGCCGACGCGGCTGTTGTCCTCGACGGTCACGACCACGCGGTGCTGCTCGGCGAGCGGGGCCATGGCCTCGTCGACGGGCTTGACCCAGCGCGGGTCGACGACGGTCGTGGAGATGCCCTGCTTGTCGAGCAGGCCGGCGATCTCCAGGCACATCGGCGCGAGGGCCCCGACGGAGACCAGCAGCACGTCCGGCCGGTCGGTGCCGGGCTCGCGCAGGACGTCCATGCCGCCGACGCGGCGCACCGCGGGCACGGCGGGGCCGACGGCACCCTTGGAGAAGCGGACCACGGTCGGCGCGTCGTCGACGGCGACGGCCTCACGCAGCTGGGCGCGCACCTGGTCGGCGTCGCGCGGCGCGGCCAGCCGCAGTCCGGGGACGACCTGGAGGATCGACATGTCCCACATGCCGTTGTGGGAGGCCCCGTCGGTGCCGGTGACCCCGGCCCGGTCGAGCACGAAGGTGACGCCGCACTTGTGCAGGGCCACGTCCATCAGCACCTGGTCGAAGGCGCGGTTGAGGAAGGTGGCGTACACGGCGAACACCGGGTGCACGCCGCCCGTGGCCAGGCCGGCCGCGGAGACGGCGCCGTGCTGCTCGGCGATGCCGACGTCGTAGACCCGCTTGGGGAAGCGCTTGGCGAACTTGTCGAGGCCGACCGGCTGGAGCATCGCGGCCGTGATGGCGACGATGTCCTCGCGCTCCTCGCCGAGCTTGACCATCTCCTCGCCGAAGACGGACGTCCAGTCGGCGCCGGAGCTGGCGATCGGCAGGCCCGTGTCGGGGTGGATCTTGCCGACGGCGTGGAAGCGGTCAGCCTCGTCCTGGAGGGCCGGCTGGTAGCCGCGGCCCTTCTCGGTGAGGCAGTGCACGATGACCGGCCCGCCGAACCGCTTGGCCTTGGCGAGCGCGGACTCCAGGGCCTCCAGGTCGTGTCCGTCGATCGGGCCGACGTACTTCAGGCCGAGGTCCTCGAACATGCCCTGCGGGGCGATGAAGTCCTTCAGCCCCTTCTTGGCGCCGTGCAGGGTGTCGTAGAGCGGCCGTCCGACGACGGGCGTGCGCTCCAGGACCTCCTTGGTGCGGGCGAGGAAACGCTCGTAGCCGTCGGTGGTGCGCAGGGTCGCCAGGTGGTTGGCGAGACCGCCGATGGTCGGCGCGTAGGAGCGCTCGTTGTCGTTGACGACGATGACGAGCGGCCGGTCCTTGGCGTCGGCGATGTTGTTCAGCGCCTCCCAGGCCATGCCGCCGGTCAGGGCGCCGTCACCGATCACGGCCACGACGTGGTCGTCACGCTCCATGATCTGGTTGGCCTTGGCGATGCCGTCGGCCCAGCCGAGGACGGTCGAGGCGTGCGAGTTCTCGATGACGTCGTGCTCGGACTCGGCCTGCGAGGGGTAGCCGGACAGGCCGCCCTTCATCTTCAGCTTCGAGAAGTCCTGGCGGCCGGTGAGCAGTTTGTGGACGTAGGACTGGTGGCCGGTGTCCCAGAGCACCTTGTCCTTGGGCGAGTCGAAGACCCGGTGCAGGGCGATGGTGAGCTCCACCACGCCGAGGTTGGGGCCGAGGTGACCGCCGGTCTTGGAGACCGCTTCGACGAGGAAGCTCCGGATCTCCTCCGCCAGCTGGTTCAGCTCCTCCAGGTTGAGCCGGTCCAGATCGCGCGGTCCCCTGATACGGGTCAGCAGCGGCACCCGTGCCTCCTTGCAGTAGAGCTGTTGCCGGGCTTGTCGAGTCTAATGTTCCGCCTTTGCGGGCGGCGCCGAGGCTGTGCGTCGTACGTCACGCGTTCGGCTCTACCCATGGTGCGCCACCTCTACGACACAACTGTGCCCGGTACCTGGGAGGTACCGGGCACAGGCGGGTTCTCGGGCGCTACGCGCGCCCGGCGGTCTTCTGCGTCTTGCGGGTGACGGCGTCGATCACGACCGTGGCCAACAGCACACCACCGGTGATCATGTACTGCACCGGGGAGGCGATGCCCTCCAGGGCGAGGCCGTACTGGATGGACACGATCACCAGGACACCGAGCAGCGCGTTCCAGGTGCGGCCACGGCCACCGAACAGCGACGTGCCGCCGATGACCGCCGCGGCGATCGCGTTCATCAGCAGGTCACCACCGCCGGCGCCCTGGTTGGCCGCGGCGATCTTGGACGCGATGAACAGGCCGCCGACCGCGGCGAAGGTGCCGGAGATCGCGAACACCGAGATCCGGACCTTCTCCACGTTGATACCGGCCCGGCGGGACGCCTCGACGCTGCCGCCGAGCGCGAACACCTTCCGGCCGTACGACGTGCGGCGCAGCACGAAGTCCGTGACCAGCAGCACCACGATGAAGATCACCACGGCGAGCGGCAGGCCCTTGTACTGGTTGAAGACGATGGCGACGGCGAAGGCGAGCACCGCCAGCAGCACGGTCCGCACGATGGTCTCGCTCAGCGGCCGGGACGGCACGCCCGCGGCCTCGCGGCGCCGGTTGCCGAAGAAGGAGCTGAGGAAGAACCCGGCGGTCACCACCGCGGCCAGAGCGTACGCGGCGGCCACGTCGGAGAAGTAGTAGCTGGTCAGCTGGGCCACGACCCCGTCCGGGTCGAGGTTGATCGTGCCGTTGTCGCCGAGGATCTGGAGCATGAGGCCGTTCCAGAACAGCAGACCGGCCAGGGTGACGGCGAACGCGGGGACGCCGATCTTCGCGAAGAAGAAGCCGTGCAGCACGCCGGCGACCGTGCCGGTGAGGATGGCCAGCACGAAGGCGAGCCACTCGTTCATGCCGTTGGTGACGTTCAACACCGCGAAACTCGCGCCCGCGACACCGGAGACCGAGCCGACCGACAGGTCGATCTCGCCGAGCAGCAGCACGAACACGATACCGACGGCGATCATGCCCGTGCCGACCATGGCGACGGACATGTCGGACAGGTTGCCCGCGGTGAGGAAGTTGGAGTTCAGGCTCGTGAAGATGAGCCAGATGATCGCCAGGCCGATGACGACCGGGATGGAGCCCAGGTCACCGGACTTCATCTTTCGCTTGAACTCGGTGACGTAGCCCTTGAGGCCCTGCTCGCGCACCAGCAGCCGGGGGTCGACGACCGTGACGGCGGCCTTGGCCGCCTCGGGGTTCTCCACGACGTGTTCTTCCGGAGCCGCGGAGGTCTTGTCGATGCTCACTTGGAAACCTCCCCGTTCGTGCGCGCCGCACGGCGGGTCACGGCGTTGTCGGTGGCGCCGGTGATGGCGGAGATGATCTCTTCCTGCGAGGTCGACTTGACCTCGAAGACGCCGTTGTTGCGCCCGAGGCGCAGCACGGCGACCTTGTCCGCGACGGCCTTCACATCGGCCATGTTGTGGCTGATGAGGATGACGGCGTGGCCGCGCTCGCGCAGCCGCTCGACCAGGTCGAGGACCTGCGCGGTCTGCTCGACGCCGAGGGCGGCGGTGGGCTCGTCGAGGATGACCAGCTTGGGCTCGCCGAGCATGGATCGGGCGATGGCCACGGTCTGGCGCTGACCGCCGGAGAGCGAGGCGATCGGGATGCGCACGCTGGGGATGCGGATCGACAGCGTGTCGAGCAGTTCGCGGGAGCGGCGCTCCATCTCGACCTCGTCCAGGACACCGCGCTTGCGGATCTCCCGGCCCAGGTAGAGGTTGCCGACGACGTCGATGTTGTCGCAGAGCGCGAGGTCCTGGTAGACGGTCGCGATGCCCAGGTTCTGGGCGTCGTGCGGCTTGTTGATCTGGACGGACCTGCCGTCCCATTCGATGACGCCCTCATCGATGGGGTGCACGCCGGCGATCGTCTTGACCAGCGTGGACTTTCCGGCTCCGTTGTCGCCGACCAGGGCGACCACTTCACCGGCGTGGACCTCAAGCTCTACGTCGGTGAGCGCCTGAACGGCACCGAACCGCTTGGAGACCCCGCGCAACGCCAGCACGGGCGTAGCGGACACGTGAACCATCTCCTTCGCCGCCTGACCCGGCGGGAGGTTGTGCAGAAGTGTGGGAGGAGTGATCACTCCGGCGCCCCGCATAGCTTGCGGGGCTGATGTGGCGGGGCACCGGAGGAACTCTGGGGGCGAACCGGTCCCCGCACGGAGTCACGGGAGTCCGGACCGGACTCCCGTGCCCTCAGGGGACTTGGCGGTTGCCTAATTGAGGCCGATCTTGTCGCAGGCGGCCTTGTACTTGCCCGCGCAGATCTCGTTCACGGTGTAGATGCCGTCCTTGATGACGGTGTCGTTGATGTTGTCCTTCGTCAGCGAGACGACCGGGACGAGGACGGAGGGGACGGCCTTGGTGGTGGGGCTGTCGACCTTGTCCTTGGCGATCGAGTCGAGCGACTTGCCCTGGGCGAGGGCGACGGCCATCTCGGCCGCGACGTCCGCCTCCTGCGGGTAGGGCTTGTAGACGCTCATGTACTGCTCACCGGTGACGATGCGCTGCACACCGGCGAGTTCGGCGTCCTGGCCGGTGACCGGGATGTCGGCGATGCCGGCGGCCTTCAGGGCGGTGATGATGCCGCCCGCCATGCCGTCGTTGGCGGAGTAGACGCCGACGATCTTGTCCTTGCCGAGGGCGGAGATGGCGCCTTCCATGTTGGAGTTGGCGTTCTCCGGCTTCCACTCCTTGGTGTCGTACTCGCGGCCGACCTTCACCTTGCCGTCGAGCACGGAGTGCGCGCCCTGCTTGAACTGGGCGGCGTTCGGGTCGGTGGAGGACCCGTTCATCATGACGATCTGGCCGTCCTTGGCCTTGTCGCCGAGGGCCTTCAGCAGGGCCTCGCCCTGGGTCTTGCCGACGGTGACGTTGTCGAACGAGGTGTAGGCGTCGATCGGGCCCTCGGCCAGGCGGTCGTAGGCGACGACGGGGATGCCCGCGTCCTTGGCCTTCTTCACCGAGCCGGCGATGGCCTTGGAGTCCACGGCGTCCACGATCAGCACGTCGACCTTGTTCGACACCATCGCGTCGACCTGCTGGTTCTGCGTGCTGGCGTCCTGCTTGGCGTTGGCGTAGACGACCTCGCCCTTGCCGTTGGTGAGTTCCTTGACCTTCTTCTGGATGAGCGGCCGGTCGAACTTCTCGTAACGGGCGGTCGCGTTCTCCGGAAGGAGCAGGCCGACCTTGATGTCGTCGCCCTTCTTGGCGGACCCGGTGGAGTCGGCGTTGTCGCCCGACTCCTTGGCGCTGCCACAGGCAGCAAGCGAAACGGCCATCGCACCGGCGGCAATAGCAACAGCGGCGCGGCGCATACGCGTGTTCACTTCAGAAACCTCCCTGACGAGGCCGCGACATTGCGACCGAGGTGGCTGGAAGTCAACTCGGCCACACGTGCGACGTCAAGAAGTAAATCCTTAACGAGATGGCAACGGTGCCATCCGTTCTCTAAGTGAAGGCAGGGGTGGCTGCCCGCAGTGCGCCGGGAGCAGTTCCGTCCAGAAGGGTCGAATCACCCATCTCGCTGAGGGCGAGAGCGAGCGCTCCGAGCACCTCCGCACGGCCGCCGAGGGCACCGGGGAGAACGGACAACTGGCGTGCCGCACTGGGGATCGCGTAGCGGCCGACGGACTCCCGGATCGGCCCGAGTACCAGCTCACCGGCCTCGGCGAGATCACCGCCGAGGACCACCCGGCTCGGGTTCAGCAGGTTGCAGAGATTGGCCACTCCACTGCCGATGTGGCGGCCGACGTCGGCGATCACCCGACGGCAGCCCGGGTCTCCGTCCCGCGCCAGCCGTACGACGCCCTCCATGGTCAGATCGGTGCCGTGACTGGACTGGAGGAGCGGGAGCACGTAGCGCGCGGCCGCGAAGGTCTCCAGGCAGCCGCGGTTGCCGCAACGGCAGACGGGGCCGGACTCGTCGAGTGTAATATGCCCGATTTCTCCTGCGGTGCCGCCGGGGCCGCGGTAGATCTTGCCGCTGATCACCAGGCCGGCGCCGACGCCGCTGGCGACCTTGATGTAGGCCAGGTCGCGGACGCCCCGGCCGCTGCCCCAGACCATCTCGCCGAGGGCGCCGAGGTTGGCGTCGTTGTCCACGTGCACGGGGACGCCGAGGCGGCCGCGGAGCTCCTCGGCGGGCTTGGTGCCGGTCCAGCCGGGGAGGATGGCGGTCGAGCCGAGGGTGCCGGACTCGACGTCGATGGGGCCGGGGACGCCGAGGCCGACGCCGGCGATCTTGGTGCGGTCGACGCCTGTGGCTTCGATCAGGCGGGTGACCAGTTGTTCCGCGCGGTCGAAGCCCTGGGTGGACGAGGCGTCGACGTCGAGGGGCTCGGATTCCTCCGCCAGGACCTGGTGGGCGAGGTTGCCGATGGCGACGCGGAGGTGGGTGTGGCCGAAGTCGACGCCGATGACGATGCCGGCGTCGCCGCTGAGCGAGACGCTGCGGGCCCTGCGGCCGCCGGCGGACGTCGGTGTGACCTCGACGGTGCCGCCGTCCTTCAACTCCCGGACGATGTTGGAGACCGTCGCCGCGGACAGGCCTGTCGTCCGCGCGATCTCGGCCTGGGTGAGGGAGCCGGCGAGGCGCACGGCTCGTACGACTCGCTCCAGGTTGGCTCGGTGCAGCGATGACTGCGACCCCGGAGTCTCCACGACGACCTCCTGCGCGCGGGGCCGCATCGATGAGACCCCGTCTATGTCCAACTAGTGAACTCTAAGCTGAGCCGTTCGGGTCGCCTCCCGTCAAGAGGTTGAACTGATTCCGGGGTGTGCGCGGGCCGTCGCGGAGCGCTATGTGGGGGTACGCGCTTTCTGCCTGCGGCGCCTGTGCGGGTTCGGTGGGGTGCGCGTCTTCGCGTGGCGCCGGGTGGTGGGTCGGGGCCGCGCCGGGGGGTGTCCGTCCTCGGAACGTCGCGATGGGCTTGCACGCCGACTGACTCTTCGTTGACGCGACAACCGCTGCGGGCGGACACCCCCCGACACGGCCCCTTGCGTCGTCCGGCGGCTGCGCCTAGCTGCGGGCATGCGTGCCGCTGAGGGCGGCACGGGTGGGCGCAGCGGCACCCCGCTCCGCCGGGCTGCGGACCCACCCGGCCTCAGCCCTGACCAGCTGGGTTACTTCAACGCCCCCGCCGTAAGCCCCTGCACCACCTGCCGCTGGAAGATGATGTACGCCGCCAGCACCGGCAGCATCGCCATCACCAGGCCCGCGAACAGGCCCGACCAGTCGCCCTTGTAGCCCTGGCTCACCGCCAGCTGGACCAGGCCCTGGGTGAGGACGCGTTTGTCGGGGTCGGTGTTGAGGACCGTGGGGAGCATGTACTGGTTCCACTGGCCCAGGAAGTTGAAGATGCCGACGCTGATCAGGCCCGGCTTGGCCATGGGGAGCATGATCTGGAAGAACGTGCGGCTGTGGGACGCGCCGTCAACGAAGGCCGCTTCGGCGATCGACGTGGGCAGGGTGCGGAAGAACGCCGTGAGGAAGAACACCGTGAACGGCAGCGAGTAGGCGATGTAGACCAGGATCAGGCCGTGGATGGTGTTCAGCAGGCCCATGTTGTTCACGACGTAGAACAGCGGGACCAGTGCGAGCATGATCGGGAAGCTCATGCCGCCGATGAACAGGAAGTAGATGAAGCGGTTGCCCGGGAAGTCGAAGCGGGCCAGGACGTAGGCCGCCATGGAGCCGAGGACCAGCGTGCCGATGAGTGAACCGCCCACGACGAGGACCGTGTTGAGGAAGTAGTCGCTCATGTTGGCCTGGGTCCACGCCCGCGACCAGTTGTCGAAGTGCAGGGAGTCCGGGAGCGACCAGGGTGAGCTGAAGATCGAGCGGTCGTCCTTGAAGGACGTCATGACCGCCCAGAGCAGCGGCATGACCACCATGAACGCCCAGATGACCAGGACGCCGTGGGAGAAGACGTTGAGGGCCGTGCCCTCCTTCTTCTCCTTCAGGGGAGGGGGCGGCTTGATGTCCGTCTTGGTGATCGGGGCCCCGGACTCGGCCGGGAGCGGCGCGGGGGTTGCGGTCGTCTTCATGGGTCAGAACTCCAGCCGCTCGCGACGGCCCAGCCGCATCACCACGGCGGCGAAGGCCAGCGTGACGACGAGCAGGGCGACACCGATGGTGGTGGCGTAGGCGGCCTGCCCGTCACGGAACGCCTTCTGGTACACGTACAGGACCATGACGGTGGTCGAGTAGTCGGGACCGCCCGGCCCGGTCGTCATGATCTGCACGACCGCGAACGACTCGGCGCCCAGGGCGAGGATGCCCATGTAGACCCAGCCGGACTGCACCGTGTCCCAGAGCAGGGGCAGGGTGACCCGGAAGAACGTGGTGACGCGGTTCGCGCCGTCCAGGAGCGCGGCCTCGTACATCTCCGCCGGGATGGAGGCCATGCCCGCGGAGAAGAGGACGACGAAGAAGCCGACCGTCGACCAGACGAGGACCGCCATCACCGCCCAGAGGGCCAGGTCGGGATCGCCCAGCCAGAGGGGCTGGACGTCGTCCAGGCCGATGCCGCGCAGGAGCGAGTTGAGCGCTCCGCTGTCCGGGTTGTACGCGAACGCGAACAGCAGCGCGACGATGGCGATCGAGAGGACTTGCGGGAAGAAGTAGACGATCTTGTAGAAGGAGGAGCCGCGGACACCGGTGATCACCGGGCCGTTCTTTCTCTTTCTGCCGCCCACGTTGATCATGAAGGCGAAGAACAGCGCGAGGCCGATCGTCACCACCGGCAGCAGGAGGGCGAACAGCAGGCTGTGCTGCAACGACTTCCAGAAGATGTCGTCGTCGAGCATGCGGCTGTAGTTGTCGAAACCGACCATCTTGAATTCGGGGCTCAGGCCGGTCCAGTCCGTGAACGAGTAATAGATGGACTGGATGAACGGCCAGACCACGAAGAGCGCGTACAGTCCCAGGGGCAACGCGAGGAAGCCCACGATGAACCGGTACTTGCCGTGCTGCATCGCCACTCCGGTGCCGTGTGCGGAATTTGGGTTTCCGGTGCCGTTACTGGTGCTTGTAGTGCTTGATGGAGTTGTCCTTGGCGGTCTCGTCGGCGAAGCCCTGGATCTTCTTGATGGCCTCGGCCGGGGTCAGACGGCCGGCCATCATCTCGCCCAGGCCGGAGACGCCGATCTTCTCCTTCTGCAACTGCACATACCAGTCCTGCATACGGGGATTCACCACGTTCTCGCCGGCCTTGTCCAGGGCCGCGACACCGGATTTCAGACCGGGAGTGAGAGCGATGCCGTCGGTGCCGCCGTTGTACGCGGTCAGCGACTTCACCTTGCCGGTGAAGTTCTTCGAGGACGCCTCGCTGAGCATGATGCGCAGCTGCTCCATGCCGCCGGCGGCGTTCTTCGCCTTGGCCGGGACGATGAAGGGCTCGCCCCCGGAGGCCCAGATCGTGCCGAAGGGCATCTTGTCGGAGGAGTCGATGCCGGTGGGCGCGGAAACGGCCAGGTCGAAGTCCTTCGGGATGACGTTCGCCGACTCGTTCTCCACCCAGGAGCCGTTCGGGATGAACAGCGCCTTGCCCTCGGCCCAGGCGGTCTGCGACTGGATGTGGTCCAGGCCCGGGGTGCCCTTGAGGACGTAACCCTTCTTGTAGAGCTCGTAGTACGCCTCGAAGCAGGCCTTGACGGCCGGGTGCTTCCAGGCGTTCGGCTCCAGGTTGTCGATCGCGTCGAGGACCTCGCGGCCGCCGACCTTCCCGATCATCGGGTAGAGCGAGAAGGGGATGTAGTACGGGTATTTGCCCGCATACGTCCAGCCCGCCATGCCCTTCTTCTTGGCCTTCGCGCAGACCGCGAGCATCTGGTCCCAGGTCTCGGGGTACTGCTCGTCGAGCGAGTCCAGGGCCTTCTGCGAGTACCAGACGCCGTACACCGTGTAGGCGTAGTACAGGATCCAGACCTTCTCGCCGTCGAACTGGCCCATCTCCACGATGCCGGGGCGCAGCGTGTCGCGGACCTTCTTGTTCGGGTCGTCGTAGGAGGGCGCGTCCAGCAGCGGGGTGAGGTCGGTGAGCTGGTTCTTGCCGACCAGGACGCCCATGTCCATCTGCTCGGCGCCGGAGTTGTCGATGAGGTCCGGCGGGGTGCCCTGGTTGAAGCGGGGCTGGAGGGTGGACTGGATCTTCTGGGTCGCGGAGAACTTCACCGAGGCCTTGGGGAAGTTCTTCTCGTAGATCTTCACGGCGTCCTCGGCGTATTCCTTGCCGAAACCGCCGTCGAACAGGACGAATTCCATACCGGCCGTGTCGTTGACGGCGAGCGGGTTCTGCGCGGTCTTCTTGCCGGCCTTGGCCTTGTCACCGCTGTCGTCGCCGCCGCTGCTCGCGCAGGCGGACAGGAAGCCCATGGTGGGGACGGAGATCAGCCCGAGTGCGGCGGACCTCTTGATCAGATCACGGCGGCCGACACCCTCGGTGCCGTGGTTCTCGGCGGAAGTGGATCCCATGCTCAAGTCCTCGCCTTCTCCAGGACTCAGGCGGTGAACCGGATCCTTCCCGGCACCGCGATCGGGTCAAGCTGGGGCGTGCAGGAACGTGCGGGTGGTGATGTGTGGATCGGGTGAAGCGTGCGACAGGTATAGTCCACTTCCCGCCAGCGGATCAACATCGAACACAGGGTTGGCCATGGGTCTTATCCGAGTTGAGACCTCGCGGAAGTATGAGCGGCCTGCGGGTGCTCCGCCGGAAATATCCCGGTCACCGCGCCCGAATGCCACAGGCAACACCCTTGACACTCCCCGCCACTTGGGCGACTACTGGTCCTTGCGCACCGATGGTGACAACGTTGTCCACTGCGCAGGGAGGGTACCCGTTGATGCAGCGGAAAGCTCGGCACAGATGGGGTTCGGCGGTCGTGTCGGCGACCGCCTTCGCTTTGGCCCTGAGTTCACAGGGTGTTGCGGTCGCACTGCCGCAGGCCCCCGGGAAACCCGATCGGGGGTTCGCGTCCTCGTTCGAGGCGGACGACCCTGTTCCGGACTGGTCGAACACCGTCGACACCGGTCCCGACGGCGGCAAGCGGGCCTCGGGCGTCGACGGCGGCTACAGCAGCGGCATACCGGGCAACGTGACCGATCGCGTCACCGACGTCCGGGCCAGTGCCGAGAACGCGGGCGGCGGCGAGGTGAAGGAGAACCTCGTCGACGGCGAACCCAGCACCAAGTGGCTGGTCTTCGAGCCCTCCGGCTGGGTCGAGTTCGACCTGGACAAGCCGGTCAAACTGGTGCGTTACGCACTGACGTCGGCCAACGACCACGACGAGCGCGACCCGAAGGACTGGGCTCTGAAGGGCTCCGCCGACGGCAAGGAGTGGAAGACGCTCGACACCCGCTCCGGTGAGTCCTTCTCCGAGCGGTTCCGGACGAAGACGTACGACCTCGCCGAACCCGGTGAGTACCGGCACTTCCGGCTCGAGGTCACCGGGAACAACGGTGGCGGCATCCTCCAGCTCGCCGACCTGCAGCTCTCAACGGGCGGCACCGACGGGCCCGTCCCGCAGGACATGCTCTCCCTGGTCGACCGCGGCCCGAGCGGCTCCCCCACCGCCAAGGCGGGTGCCGGGTTCACCGGAAAGCGGGCCCTGCGTTACGCCGGCCGGCACACCGCCGTGGGGCGGGCGTACTCGTACAACAAGATCTTCGACGTGAACGTGGCCGTCGGCCGCGACACGCGGCTGGCCTACCGTGTCTTCCCGTCGATGGCGGACGGCGACCACGACTACGACGCGACGAACGTCTCCGTCGACCTCGCCTTCACCGACGGCACCCACCTGAGCGACCTGCGCGCCACCGACCAGCACGGCTTCCCGCTCACCCCGCGGGGGCAGGGCGCGGCGAAGATCCTTTACGTCAACCAGTGGAACGACGTGGCCTCGCGGATCGGGTCGGTAGCGGCCGGGAAGACCGTGGACCGGATCCTGGTGGCGTACGACTCCGCGAAAGGCCCGGCGAGGTTCCGGGGCTGGCTGGACGACGTGAGCATCGAGTCCGTCGCGCCCGAGCGGCCGAAGGCGCACCTGTCGGACTACGCGGTGACCACGCGGGGGACGAACTCCAGCGGCGGGTTCTCCCGGGGCAACAACCTCCCGGCGACGGCGGTGCCGCACGGCTTCAACTTCTGGACGCCGGTGACCAACGCGGGCTCGCTGAGCTGGCTGTACGACTACGCGCGAGCCAACAATTCCGACAACCTGCCGACGATCCAGGCGTTCAGCGCGAGTCATGAGCCAAGTCCCTGGATGGGTGACCGGCAGACGTTCCAGGTGATGCCGTCCGTGGCCACCGGGACCCCGGAGTACGGGCGGGAGGCACGGGAGCTGGCCTTCACACACGAGAACGAGACGGCGCGGCCGTACTACTACGGGGTGCGGTTCGAGAACGGGCTGAAGGCCGAGATGGCGCCGACGGACCACGCGGCGGCGCTGCGCTTCACCTACCCAGGCGACGACGCGAGCGTCCTCTTCGACAACGTGACGGACCAGGCGGGGCTCACCCTCGACAAGGAGAACGGCGTCGTCACCGGCTACTCGGACGTGAAGTCCGGGCTGTCCACGGGCGCGACCCGGCTGTTCGTCCACGGCGAGTTCGACAAGCCGGTGAGTGAGGGCTCGTCCTCCGGTGTGAAGGGCCACCTGCGCTTCAAGGCCGACGACCGGACCGTCACCCTGCGGCTGGCGACCTCACTGATCAGCCTCGACCAGGCCAAGGACAACCTGCGCCAGGAGATCCCGGAGGGCAGGTCCTTCGAGGCCGTGAAGAAGAGCGCCCAGCGGCAGTGGGACCGGCTGCTCGGCAAGGTCGAGGTCGAGGGCGCGACACCCGACCGGCTGACGACGCTGTACTCCAGCCTGTACCGGCTGTACCTGTACCCGAACTCCGGTTTCGAGAAGGTGGGTGGCGAGTATCGGTACGCCTCGCCCTTCTCCCCCATGCCGAACCCGGACACCCCGACGCACACCGGCGCGAAGATCGTCGACGGCAAGGTGTACATCAACAACGGCTTCTGGGACACCTACCGGACGACCTGGCCGGCGTACTCGTTGCTGACCCCGTCCCGGGCGGGCGAGCTGGTCGACGGGTTCGTGCAGCAGTACAAGGACGGCGGCTGGACCTCCCGCTGGTCCTCCCCCGGCTACGCGGACCTCATGACGGGCACCTCCTCGGACGTGGCGTTCGCGGACGCGTACGTCAAGGGGGTCGACTTCGACGCGGAGGCGGCGTACGAGGCGGCGGTGAAGAACGCCACGGTCGTACCGTCGAACCCGGGCGTCGGCCGCAAGGGCATGGCCACCTCCCCCTTCCTCGGCTACACGAGCACCGAGACCCACGAGGGCCTGTCCTGGGCGCTGGAGGGCTACCTCAACGACTACGGGATCTCCCGCATGGGCCGAAAGCTCTACGAGGAGACCGGCGAGCGGCGCTACAAGGAGGAGTCGGAGTACTTCCTGGACCGCGCCCGGGATTACGTGAACCTCTTCGACGCGAAGGCCGGGTTCTTCCAGGGCCGGAACGCGAAGGGCGACTGGCGGGTCGAGTCCTCGAAGTACGACCCGCGCGTCTGGGGTCACGACTACACCGAGACAAACGGTTACGGGTATGCGTTCACCGCTCCGCAGGACAGTCGGGGTCTGGCGAACCTGTACGGCGGCCGGAAGGGCCTTGCGGACAAGCTCGACGACTACTTCTCCACCCCGGAAACCGCCTCCCCCGAGTTCGTCGGCTCCTACGGCGGTGTCATCCACGAGATGACCGAGGCACGGGACGTCCGGATGGGCATGTACGGGCATTCCAACCAGGTCGCCCACCACGCGATCTACATGTACGACGCGGCCGGGCAGCCGTGGAAGGCGCAGGAGAAGGTCCGCGAGGTGCTGTCCCGGCTGTACACCGGCAGCGGGATCGGGCAGGGCTACCACGGCGACGAGGACAACGGCGAGCAGTCGGCCTGGTACCTGTTCTCCGCGCTCGGCTTCTACCCGCTGGTGATGGGCAGCGGCGAGTACGCCATCGGCTCGCCCCTGTTCACCAAGGCGACCGTGCATCTGGAGAACGGGCGCGAGCTGGTGGTGAAGGCGCCCCGCAACAGCGCGGAGAACGTCTACGTGCAGGGGCTGAAGGTGAACGGCCGGGCCTGGACGAAGACCTCGCTGCCCCACTCGCTGGTCGCCGGGGGCGGTGTCCTGGAGTTCGACATGGGCTCGCGGCCGTCGTCCTGGGGCACGGGCCGGCACGCGGCGCCCGTGTCGATCACCCGGGGCGACGAGGTGCCGGCACCGCGCGGGGACGTGCTGAAGGGTGACGGCGCCCTGTTCGACGACACCTCGGCGACGGACGCGGCGGTGACGTCCGTGGACCTGCCGGTCCACGAGGGCGCCGAGGCGGTCCAGTACACGCTGACGTCGTCGGCGGACCGGGCGAAGGCACCGGACGGCTGGACGCTCCAGGGCTCCACCGACGGCTCGACCTGGCAGACGCTGGACCGGCGTTCCGGGGAGTCCTTCGCCTGGGACCGGCAGACCCGCGCGTTCTCCGTGAGGTCGCCGGGTACGTACGAGAGGTACCGCCTGGTCCTCGACGCCGAGGCCACCCTGGCGGAGGTCGAACTGCTCTCCTGAGCAGCCGAGTTGGGGGTCCGATGTCGCTTCCCGTGCCCGTCCTGCCCGAAGGTGTCGATCCGGCCTGGCTGCCGCCCGCCGCGTTCGGGGCGGTCGGCGGCCGGCGGACGCTGATCCTGGGATCGGGTCCGCTGGTGGAGACGGTGCACGGGGAGGTGGCCGAGGCCTGCCGGCGGTTCGGGGGCCGGGTCGTGCGGGACGGCGTGCCGGACGGCGCGTACGACCTGGTCCTCGACCTCGGCGTTCATGACCTCGGTGACGAGGACTACACGGTCGGCCGGGAGGGCGGCACGACGACCGTCACCGCCTCCGGCGGACGCGGACTGCTGTACGGACTGTTCCATGTCGTACGTCTCGGGGAGGCGGCGTTCTCCGGCGAGCGGGCGAAGGAGACACACCGTCCCGCACTCGCCCTGCGCATGCTCGACCACTGGGACAACGTGGCCGTGCACCCGGTCATGGGCCAGGTGGAGCGCGGGTACGCGGGCGGCTCGCTGTTCTGGGAGGACGGCAGGGCGCGGGGCGACCTCGAGCGGGTGCGGGCGTACGGCAGGGTGCTCGCGGCGTGCGGGATCAACGCGCTGTCCGTGAACAACGTCAACGTGCACGCGACCGAGGCACGTCTGCTGACCGACCGCATCGGTGAAGTGGCCGAGATCGCCGGGGCGTTGCGCCCCTACGGCGTCCGCACCCATCTGTCGGTCTCGTTCGCGTCCCCGATCACGCTCGGCGGGCTGCCCACGGCCGATCCGCTGGACGGGGCGGTGCGCGGCTGGTGGGCCGAGGCGACGCGGCGGGTGTACGAGGCGATACCCGACTTCGGCGGGTACGTGGTGAAGGCCGACTCGGAGGGGCAGCCGGGGCCGTTCGCGTACGGCCGCAGTCACGCCGAGGGCGCGAACCTGCTGGCGGCGGCGCTGGAGCCGTTCGGCGGCACGGTGCACTGGCGGGCGTTCGTCTACGACCACCGCCAGGACTGGCGGGACCGCACGACGGACCGGGCCCGGGCCGCGTACGACCATTTCCTGCCGCTGGACGGGGAGTTCGCCGGCAACGCCGTGCTTCAGGTGAAGCACGGTCCGATGGACTTCCAGGTGCGTGAGCCGGTCTCGCCGCTGATCGGTGCGATGCCGCGGACCCGGCTGGCGGTGGAGCTGCAGGTCACCCAGGAGTACACCGGGCAGCAGCGGCATGTGTGCTGGCTGGGGCCGATGTGGAGTGGGGTGCTGCGGTTCCGGCACGAACAGGGCACGGCTGTGGGCGAGTTGGCGCGGGGCGGGCTCGTCGCCGTGTCGAACGCCGGTGACGACCCGTTCTGGACGGGGCATCCGCTGGCGCAGGCCAACCTGTACACCTTCGGGCGGCTGGCCTGGCAGCCGGACGCCGAGCCGGGCGCGGTGCTCGACGAGTGGATCGGGCTCAGCTTCCCGGACGCCCCCGCACGGCTGGCCGACGGGCTGCACGCCGTGCTCGACGGCTCGTGGCGGACGTACGAGAAGTACACCGCTCCCCTCGGCGTGGGCTTCATGGTGCAGCCGGGGCACCACTACGGGCCGAGTGTGGACGGCTACGAGTACAGCCCTTGGGGGACCTACCACTTCGCCGACCGGGACGGGATCGGCGTCGACCGCAGCGTGAAGAGCGGTACGGGCTACGCAGGGCAGTACGGCGAGCCGTGGGCCGAGCTGTACGAGTCTCCGGACACCTGCCCCGACGAGCTGCTGCTGTTCTTCCACCACGTGCCGTACGGGCACACCCTGCACGGCGGCAAGACGGTGATCCAGCACATCTACGACACGCACTTCGAGGGTGTCGAGGAGGTCGAGCAGGCCCGGGCGGTGTGGGCCTCGCTGGCCGGGCTGGTGGATCCGGCGCGCCATGCCCGGGTGACGGAGCGCTACGAGGAGCAGCTCCGCAGTGCCCGCGAGTGGCGCGACCAGGTCAACAGCTACTTCTTCCGCAAGTCCGGGGTGCCGGACGGGCAGGGGCGGCGGATCCACTGAAGGATCGCCACGCCCAGCGGGTCGAGGACCAGGGGTTCGCCCTCGTCCACCCGCTTGCCGGTGAGCAGGTCGGTGGCCGTGTCGAGCGCTGTCAGGTGGGCCGGTTCGGGGGCGTGGTTGAGGAGGAAGAGCAGACGGGTGCCGTCGGGGGCGACCCGGGTGGCGGTCTCCACCGCGGGGTGGCCGGCGTAGGGGCCGAGCAGGTCGTGGCGGGTCAGGATCCGGCGGACGACGTGGTCGACGCCCGGCTGGTCGAGGGCGGTGGCGACGTACCAGGCCTCGCCGTCGCCGAAGGGGTGGCGGGTGACGGCGGGGGTGCCCGCGTAGAAGTCGGTGCCGTAGGTGGCGACCGGTTCGGCGCCGCGCGGGAGCACGATCTCGAAGACGAGCCCGGCCTGCGCCCCGAGCTCGGGGACGGTCTGGGTGAACTCCGGCGGGCGGGCGTCCCATTCGTCGACGCGGATGCCCATGAGGGGCGCGAGCGGGCCGGGCACGTCGGTGAGGAAGGCGCGGTCGTGCTCGTCGACGCGGCCGGAGAGGAACGTGGTCAGGACCGTGCCGCCGCGGGCGGCCACGGCTTCGAGGCGCGGGGCGAGGTCGCCCTTGACCATGTGCAGGACGGGGGCGAGGACCACGTCGTAGGGCGTGAGGTCGGCGCTCTGCGGGATCACGTCCACGTCGGCGCCCGCCTCCCGGGCGGCCCGGTAGTAGGCGTGGACCACGTCCGGGTACGTCACCAGCCGGGACGGGCCGTCGGAGATCTCCAGGGCCCACCAGCTGTCCCAGTCGAAGAGGAGAGCGGTGCGGGCGGGGGTGCGGGCGCCGAGCGTCCGGTCCCCCAGGGCCTCCAGTTCCCGTCCCACGGAGGCGACTTCGCGGAAAACGCGGGTGTCGTCGCGGCCGGCGTGACCGATCACGGCCCCGTGGTACTTCTCGCAGGAACCTCGTGAGGCGCGCATCTGGAAGTAGAGGGCGGCGTCCGCGCCGTGGGCGATCGCCTGGAAGGTGGCGAGGCGGAGTTCGCCGGGCCGCCGCAGCGGGTTGACGTCACGGCAGGCCGTCGTCGACGGGGTCTGCTCCATCAGCCAGAACGGGGCGCCGTCCTTCAGGCCCCGCATCAGGTCGTGGGCGAGGGCGGGCCGGGTCGGCGGGGCGTCCAGGGGCGGGTAGTTGTCCCAGGACGCGAAGTCGAGGTGGGGCGCCCAGCGGTGGTAGTCGAGGGGGCGAAAAAGGCCCATGAAGTTGGTGGTGACCGGGGTGTCGGGGTCGTGGGCGCGGATCACCTCCTTCTCGGCCAGGAAGCAGCCGAGGAGGGCGTCGGTGGTGAAG
Source organism: Streptomyces sp. NPDC002130 (assembly GCF_040296465.1). Classification (NCBI taxonomy): domain Bacteria; kingdom Bacillati; phylum Actinomycetota; class Actinomycetes; order Kitasatosporales; family Streptomycetaceae; genus Streptomyces; species Streptomyces sp. NPDC002130. The sequence continues at coordinate 1,208 of NZ_JBEOXI010000156.1, read as the reverse complement.
CGGAGGTAGTCCAGGGTGATGCCCTGAAAGGCGGTGTGGTCGGGACCGCGCCAGTGCTCGGTGAGGGCGTTCGGCGGTTCTATCTGGTCCCAGGCGGTGTAGCGGTGGGACCAGAAGGTGGTGCACCAGGCGTCGTTGAGGGCGTCGAGGGTGCCGTGCCGGTCCCGGAGCCATTCCCGGAACGCCCCGGCGCACAGATCGCAGTAACAGGCGCCGCCGTACTCGTTGTTGATGTGCCAGGCGAGCAGGGCCGGGTGGTGCGCGTAGCGTTCGGCGAGACGGGAGGCCACCGCGGTGGCGCGTTCGCGGTACGCCGGTGAGCTGGGGCAGAAGTTGTGGCGCTGGCCGTAGCGGTGTCGGCGGCCCTCGAAGTCGGTGCGGTTGACCTCGGGGTGCCGCTTCGCGAGCCAGGGCGGGACGGCGGCGGTGCCGGTGGCGAGGCACACCCGGCGTCCCTCGGCGGCGGCCCGGTCCAGGACGCGGTCCAGGGTCGTGAAGTCGTAGGTCTCCGGAGCCGGCTGGGTGAGGGACCAGGTGAAGACGCCGACGGTGAGGGTGTCGACGCCGGCCCGGGTGAACAGGCGGTGGTCCTCGTCCCAGACCTCCCGCGGCCACTGTTCGGGGTTGTAGTCGCCGCCGTAGCGGATCTTGTGCGTCATGCGGTGAAGTCCTTCCGCGTCTCGTCGATCACCGGGCGGCTGCCGTGCAGCAGGGACAGCAGCAGCGGGGCGGCCAGCACGGCGGGCAGGGCCTCGGTCAGCACGGTCGCCGAGGCGGCCGTCAGGACCAGCAGGGAGGCGGCGGCGAGGGTGGCGCGGCCGTGCCGGAACAGGAAGTACGCGGCGAGGCGGGCGGTGTCCCTGGCGCGGAAGGCGAACAGGGACGTGAGGACGAGGGCGTGCGCGCCCCAGAGGAGTGAGCCGGTGCCGATCACCGCGAGCAGCAGCGCCCACCAGCCGGGCAGGCCGGTGGCGGAGAAGTGCGTGAGGGTGAAGGCGATGACCGTCAGCCACACCAGCAGGGGCGTCCACAGCTTCAGTGCCGGTACGGCGTTGAGCCGCCAGCCGCGCAGGCAGTCCCGGGCCGGGTGCAGCTCGGTGAGGTCGCGGCTGCGGTGGTGGAGGGCGTAGAGCGCGGCGGACAGGGCCGGCCCGAGGGGCAGCAGGCACAGGGCCGCGAGGGGCAGGTTGGCGGGGTCGGGGCCGAGC
>NZ_JBEOXI010000155.1:0-20418 GCF_040296465.1 Streptomyces sp. NPDC002130 | reverse complement strand
GCGCGGTCCACCGCCGGGGAGGTGTTGGGGTCCTACCAAGCCCCCCGACGGGTCGGTTGGTTTTACCGCCGGTGGGGGGGTCCGGCACGAGGGCCGACCGGCCGCGGATGACATCCCGACACTCTCGGAATGTCGATCAATCGGTCAATCGATTAATCAGTTTCTTACCTGGTGGTCGAGAACACGAACGAGAACTCCACCGGCTCCGCCTTCAGGAAGTACTGCGGCAGCGGACCCGGACCGCAGGACTGCGAGCCGATGCCGTGCAGCCCGTGGTCGAGGTTGACCCACACCGTGTCCCCGGCCGTGAGGTCGGTGCGGTGCCGGGCCGCATCGAGCTGCTCGGTCGTCCAGCGCCGCGCGGTGAACCAGAACTCCGGGTCCCCCTCGATCCTGAGGCCGCCGAGCTCCACCCAGCGCACATCGGCACGGGCGCCGTTCTCCTGCGGACGGACGTACGGCGTCTGCAGCCCGTCCACCGTGGACTGCCAGCGGCCCACCATGGACGCCGTCCTGGTGTCCGGGTAGGCCTCGCCGGGGCCGCCGCCGAACCACTCCACCCGGTCCGCCTCCGGCAGTCCGAAGCGCACGCCGAGCCGGGGCAGCGGAACCGTCCAGTCGCCCTCCGGCGTCACGGACACGCTCAGCCGCAGCCGCTCGCCGTCGGACGTCCAGCGGTACACCGTGTCCAGACCCACCTCGCGGGCGGCGGGCGCCACCCGGGTCCGCACCGTCAGCGCGTCGTCGCCCGCCTCGACCGAGACCAGACGGTGCCGCATCCGGTGCAGGCCGAGCGTGCGCCACAGCATCCCGTAGCGGGTGTCGGTCTGCCACTCGGCGCCGTCGTCGTTGTCGGTCGTGGCCCGCCACACGTCCAGCCGCGGTGCGGCGCCGACCTCCACCCCGCCGATCGACAGCAGCGCACCGGTGCGGGCGTCGAACCCGGCCGGGCCGAGCGTGATCCGCTCGCCGTCCCGCACGGGCCGGTCGGTCGCGGGGAACGACGGCAGCGGCCGCGCCCCCACGGCGAACTGGCCCCAGGCCACCACGTGCCCCTTCGCGGCCCAGGACGTGTCGTCCGCGAGCAGGGCCCGCACCGTCCACTGCCGCTCGCCGCCCCGGCCGTCCGCGGGCGGCTCCGGCAGCTTGACCTCGGCGCTCTCGCCCGCGGCGAGCGTCGGCACCGCGAGCGAACCCGACTCGACGGTCTCGCCGTCCACCTGGCACGACCACTCGAAGGCCAGCGCCGACAGGTCGGCGAAGTCGTGCTTGTTCGTGACCCGTACGGTGCCGTTGGTGCCGTCGCCCTCGATCAGGACCGGCTCGATGACCTTCTTGTACTCGATCAGGCCCGGCGACGGTGTCCGGTCCGGGAAGACCAGCCCGTCGCACACGAAGTTGCCGTCGTGCAGCTCCTCGCCGAAGTCACCGCCGTAGGCGTAGCCCAGCTCGGGGTGCTCGACGCCGTGGTCGATCCACTCCCAGATGAATCCGCCCTGGAGCCGCTCGTGCCTCTCGAACAGCTCCTGGTAGTCGGCCAGTCCGCCGGGGCCGTTGCCCATGGCGTGGCCGTACTCGCACTGGATGAACGGCAGTTCGCGGCGCTTGTGCGTACCGCCGTCGAGCTGCTGCCCGATCCTGGCGACCTCCTCGTGGGAGGCGTACATCCGCGAGTAGACGTCCGTGTCACGGCAGTTCCAGTCGCCCTCGTAGTGCACCAGCCGCTCGGGGTCGCGGCCGTGGATCCACTCGGCCATGGCGGTGAGCCCGCGGCCGGTGCCGGCCTCGTTGCCCAGCGACCAGAACACGATCGACGGGTGGTTCTTGTCCCGCTCGACCATGCGCGCGGCGCGGTCCAGCAGGGCCGGGGTCCAGCGCTCGTCGTCGACCGGGTTGTCCCGCCAGTCCTGCTCGACGAAGCCGTGGGTCTCCAGGTCGCACTCGTCGATGACCCACAGGCCGTACTCGTCGCACAGGTCCAGGAAGGCCGGGTGCGGCGGGTAGTGCGAGGTGCGCACGGCGTTGAGGTTGTGCCGCTTCATCAGCAGCACGTCCTCGCGCATGGTCTCCAGGTCGAGTGCGCGGCCCTGCCGGGGGTGCCACTCGTGCCGGTTGACGCCCCGGAACAGGATCGCCCTGCCGTTGACCTTGACGAGCCCGTCCTCGAGGACGACGGTACGGAAACCGATCCGCAGCGGCACCCGCTCCCCGTCCGTGGCCAGCACACCGTCGTACAGCCGCGGTGTCTCGGCCGTCCACGGCTCGACGGCGACCGTGATCGACTCCCCGGTCGCGACATCGATGTCCAGGGCCGGGACGGTCACCCGCCCGTCGACGTCGCAGTCGACGCGCAGGGTGCCCTCGCCGGTGGTGTGGTCGTAGGAGGCGTGCACGAAGAAGTCGCCCGCGCTGCCCGCCGGGCGGTGCAGCAGTGTCACGTCACGGAAGATGCCCGGCAGCCACCACTGGTCCTGGTCCTCCAGGTACGACCCCGCCGACCACTGGTGCACGCGCACGGCGAGCACGTTGCGGCCGGGCTTGAGCAGCTCACCGACCGTGAACTCGTGCGCCAGCCGGGAGCCCTTGAACTCGCCGAGCTCCGTGCCGTTCAGCCAGACGCGGGCGCACGACTCGACACCGTCGAAGCGCAGCACCGCCCCGCCGTCCGACGGCCAGTCGGACGGCAGGTCGAAGGCGCGCAGGTGGTCACCGGTCGGGTTCTCCGTCGGGACGTACGGCGGGTCCACCGGGAAGGGGTAGAGGTGATTGGTGTAGATCGGGGAGCCGAACGCCCCGTCGCCCTGGAGAACCCAGTGCCCGGGGACCGTGACCTCGGCCCAGTTCCCGGCGTCGTAGCCCTCTTCGGCGAACGAGTCGTCCTCGGCGTCGGCGGTGGCCGACACCCGCAGGCGCCAGTTGCCGTTCAGCGACAGGGACCGCGCGTCCGAGGACGCGTACCAGGCGCGGGGCGGCAGGGCCCCGCTGCCCGGGGAGACGTCCTCGACGTAGTCGACGGATGGGGTCGTGCGGTAAGACATCGGTCTCCTAGCTCAGCCCTTGATGCCGGTCTGTGCGATCCCCTGCACCAGCCAGCGCTGGAGGAAGAGGAAGACGAAGACCAGGGGCAGGATGGATACGGCCGTGGCCATGAAGATCAGGTGGAAGACGACGGTCTGGTTGGTCATGTAACTGGACAGCGCGACCTGCACCGTCCAGGAACCGGGGTCCTGGCCGATGACCAGAGGCCACAGGAAGGCGTTCCAGCCGTTGATGAAGGTGATGGTGGCCATCGCCGCGAAGAAGTTCAGCGAGTTCGGCACCACGACGCGCCAGTATGCGCCGAAGTAGCCCAACCCGTCCATGCGTGCCGCCTCCTCCAGCTCCTTGGGGAACCCCAGGAAGTACTGCCGGAACAGGAAGCAGGTGAAACCACTGAACAGCCCGGGAATGATCAGGCCCCGATAGGTGTCGACCCAGCCGAGCGAGGAGACCAGCACGAAGCTCGGGACGAAGGTGACCGCGGTCGGGACCATCAGGGTCCCCAGCACGGCGTAGAAGACCTTGTTGGCGTGCTTGTACGGGATGCGGGCCAGACCGTAGCCGGCGAGGGAGCACACCAGCAGGACGCCGACGGTGTGCAGCGTGGCCACGACCGCCGAATTCCACAGGGACTGGGCGAAGGGGACCGTCTCGTCGGTGAAGAGCTCCTTGATGTTCCCCCACTGGATGTCCGTGGGGAAGAACTTCCAGTTCTCTCCGGTGATCTCGGCGTCGGTGGACAGGGCGTTGCGCACGAGGATGTAGAACGGGACCAGGAACAGGAAGGCGGCGACGCCCGTGGCGATGTAGAGCCCGGTGGAGCTCATCACGCCGCCACTGCGCCTGACCCGGCTGGGCGCGTCGGGCGCCGGCGCGGATTTGCGCACCTTGGTCATGGTGGTGGTCACTTGGACTCGTCACCCCTTCCGAAGCCCATGATCTTGCCCTGGAGCAGGGTCACGGCACAGATCAGCACGGTCAGGATGAGTGCCCCCGCGCTGCCGGCGCCGTAGTCCTGGCTCTCGCCCAGGGCCTTGTAGTACAGCTCGACGAGGGGCGGGCGTCCCCAGGTGGTCTTGGACAGCAGGTTGAAGAACTCGTCGAAGGCCTGGTAGGCGGCGATCAGCAGCAGCAGGATCACCGCGGTGGACGTGGCGCGCAGCTGGGGCAGGGTGATGTACCGGAAGGTCTGCCAGCCCGACTTGGCACCGTCGATGGCGGCGGCCTCGTAGAGCTCGTCCGGGATGTTCTGCAGGGCCGCGATGAACAGGATCATGTAGAAGCCGGACTGCAGCCACAGCCGGGCGGTCACGATGACCAGCCAGTACCACGGCGGGTTGGGGTCGATCAGCCAGGCGATGTTCTCGACCCCGAACCAGCCCAGGACCGTGTTCATCAAACCGAAGCGGACCCCGCTGAAGATGGACATCTTCCAGATGAGCGCCGCGGCGACATAGCTGACCGCGGTCGGCAGGAAGAAGACCGAGCGGAAGAACGCCCGCATGAAGCGCATCCGGTTCACCAGCAGGGCCAGACCCAGCGACAGCGCCCAGGTGGTGGGCACGATGAACGCGGCGAAGACGGTGAAGGTGCCGAGCGAGCCGACGAAGTCGTCGTTCGTCAGCATGTACACGTAGTTGTCGAAGCCGACGAACTTGTCCGGCGTGACGGTGAAGCGGGCCTCGAAGAAGCTCAGCCAGAGGCTCCAGAGGATCGGCGCGTAGACGAAGATCGCCAGGCCGATCAGGAACGGCCCGGTGAAGAGCCAGAAGGCGTAGGTGGGGCTGCCCCGCAGGCCCCGCCGCGGCTTGGCCGGTGAGGCCTTGGCCGGGGCGGAGCCCGCGAGGGCGGGCTTGGTGGTCGTCGACATGTCGTGGTCCGTCCCGCGGTCTATCCGAACAGCTTCTTGAGCTCGCGGTTGACGGCTGTGTCGGCCTTGTCGAGGGCCTTCTCCGGGTCCATGTCCTTGCGGACGGAGTTGGCGAAGACGTCCTCCAGGGCGGTGATCATCGCCTGGGTCCAGCCGATGTTGTCGAAGTGGCCGAACTCGTTGAAGAGCCTGACGCCCTCAGCGGCGTTGCCCGACTTGAGCTTGTCGGCCGTCTTGGCGAGCGAGGTGCGCGGCGGGATGTGGAAGCCGTAGGAGGTGGCCCAGTCCTCCTGGTACTGCTTCTGGTCGATCCACAGCCACTTCACGAACTCCTTGGCCGCGTCGACGTTCTTGCTCTTGGCGTTGACGAACATCGACCAGCCGCCGTTGTAGACGGACTGCTTGCCGGAGTCGACCGTCTTCGGGAAGGGGAAGACGCCCCAGTCGTCGCCGAGCGCGTCCTGGATGGCCGGCATCGCCCACATGCCGCAGAACTGGATGGCACACAGGCCCTGGTTGAACGAGGACGGGTCCCAGGACTCGGTCGGAGCGCCGAGGAGAAGGTCGCCGCTGGTGAACAGCTTGCGCATCTTCTTGATGCCCTCGATGACACCGGGGGTGTGGTAGGCGATCTCGTTCTTCTCGTTGAGGGTGTCCGCGCCCGCCGACCAGATCATCGGGTTGATGACCGAGTGCAGGTCGTTGCCCATGTAGAGGCCCTTGACCTTGCCGGTGGTGAGCTTGGCGGCGGCCTCCATCAGCTCGTCGAGCGTGGTCGGCACCTCGACCTTGGCCTTCTCCAGCATCGACTTGCGGTAGAAGAAGAACTGCGGGTCGTCGATCATGCGGACGCCGTATATCTTGCCGTCGACCGTGTGCGACTTGATGTCGGCCGGGTTGAAGTCGTCCTTGACCGGGTCGATGATGTCGGTCAGGTCCGCCACCTGGCCGCTCTTCACCATCTGGATCTGCGGGTGGAACTCGAAGAGGTCCGGCGCGTTCTTGGTGAGCAGGGCCGAGAAGAGCTTGCTCTCGAAGTCGGCGCTGGTGATCCACTGCGTGGTCACGTTGGCTTCCTTGTACGCCTTCGCGTACCGCTTGATCGCCTGCTCGGTGCCCGCCTCACCGTACGCGTGGAACATCTGGGTCAGGTTGGTGCCCGAACCGGAGCCGCCGCCCCGGCCGTTGTTGCCGCCGCACGCGGCCAGCCCGCCCGCGGCGGCCAGGCCCATCGCGGCCCGCAGTACGTTCCGGCGGTCCCAGTTCATGTTGCTCGATGCCGACATGCTGACGTCCTTGTCTCGAGTGCGGCTGCGGCTCTGCGGCTCACTGCCTGATGGCTCACGGCCCGAAGGCTCGCGCCAGATGGCTCAAAGAGAGGTGCGGTGCGGGACGCTAGAGCTTCGACTAAGGCTTCGGCAAGGGGTTGGACGAAGTCTGTGCGAAGCGTTGTGTCCGGTTCGCGATTTCGAACACGCGGGGGGAGCGGAGGAGTTGGTTCCGCCGTTACGAGGGTGGGGCGGTGGTACGGCTCCTCACGGGGGCGGTGCGTTTGCCGTTCTTCTGCCCGACGGTCTGCAGCGCGCCTTCGAGCGCGAACGTCGCCGCGCCGAGGCACACCGGGTCGGTGGGGATCGGGGAGAGGACGACTTCGGTGGCGGCCAGCGGCCGTGGCAGCGCGTGCCGGGTCACGGCCTCGCGCACCTCGTGCAGCAGCGGCTCGCCCAGGGTGCGGGCCACCCAGCTGCTCAGCACGACGATCTCGGGGTTGAACAGGTTGACCAGGTCCGCGACGCCGGCGCCCAGGTAGCGGGCGGTGTCCTGGACGACCCGGCGTGCCACGGGGTCGTCCGCCGCCACCCCGCGGGCCAGGGCGTCGATGGTCGCCGTCTGGTCCTCGTCGTGCAGCAGTGCGCTGTCGGGGCTGAGTTCGCGCAGGTTCAGCATGATGCCGCGCGCGCCCACGTACGTCTCCACGCAGCCGTGGTTGCCGCAGCGGCACAGGCGCCCGTCCAGCACCATCGTGGTGTGGCCCCACTCGCCGGCGCTGTTGCTGACGCCCCGGTGCAGTCCGCCGCCCAGGACGAGACCGGCGCCCACGCCGGTGCCCAGATTGACCACCACGGCGTTCCCGCGCCCGCGGGCGGCCCCGAACCACAGCTCGGCGACCGCGCTGGCGCGCAGCGGGTTGTCCAGGTACAGCGGATAGGCGATGTGCTCGGTGAGCAGGTCGAGGAGCGGTACGTCGTGCCAGTCCCAGTTGGGCGCGTACTCGGAGACGCCGGTCGCGCGGTCCACCTGCCCCGGCACGCTCACGCCGACCCCCAGCACCCGGGCGCCCTCGATGCCCGCCTGCATGACGACCGAGCCCACGGCAGTGGCCACATGGCCGACCACCTGCTCGGGCAGACTCTCGCCCGGCCGGACGTCCTCCTCGGCGCGGGCCAGCACGTTCAGCCCGAGGTCGAACAGCTCGACATGGACGTACGTCTCGGCGATGTCGACGCCGATCAGCGCGCCGCCCGAGGCGTTGACCGCGACCAGGCCCCGGGGGCGGCCGCCCGCCGAGTCCTCGAAGCCGACCTCGGTGATCATGCGCAGGTCGAGCAGCTCGCCGACGAGGGTGGCGACCGTCGCGAGGCTGAGCCCCGTGGCCGCCGCCAGCTCCTGCCGGGAGGTGGGTGACTCCGCGATGATCTGGCGCAGCACCTCGTAGCGGTTCGCGGTGCGGATGTCACGTGATGTGCGCTTCACCGGGTGCCCCATTCCTTCCCAGACCGGCCGGGCCGGATCGACGTCGGCACCGGCGCGGCGCAAGGCTATGGGCTGCCGGGACTTTCGACAAGGGGTTTGGAAAGGGGCTTTATAAAGTGCCCGCCCGGTGAGGACCGGTGGTGGCCGGCCATGGCCTGCCCATGATGCCTCAGTTCGGGTGCTCCGGCCCCCCGGCGGGTCAGTTCCGGTCCTCGGCGGGAACGCGCGTGGTGTGTGCCGGCACCTCGTCCGGGCGGTTCGCGCCGGCGACGGCGGCGGCCAGCTGCCGCTGCACCTGCTCCGGCAGTGTCGTGCCGCGTACGGTGCCCACCAGCTCCCGGGCCAGGTCGTGCAGTTTGGTGTTGGTGTTCTGGGAGGTCCTGACCAGCACACTCCAGGCCGCCTCGGGGGTCAGGCCGAAGGAGGCCATCAGGATGCCGCGGGCCAGGTCGATGGTGGGCCGGGTCTGCATGGCGCGGCGCAACTGGGCGACTTCGGCGCGCAGGTCCTGGCCGTCCTCGTCCGGCGGGGCCGTGCCGGACGGGGACGGGGGCGCGGCGTCCTCCGTCCGGCCGGAGTCCGTCAGCAGCTCCCGCGTGCCCGTCAGGTCGAGAACGCGCCCGACCGCGACCCCGCAGGACCGGACGGTGACGGACTTGCCCTGGTCGACGGCGCGGGCATGCAGGTCCAGCAGTGCGTTGAGGCCGGAGCAGTCGCAGAACCCGACGGCGTCCAGATGCAGGTCCATGCCGCCGCCCGACAGGGTGAGCAAGTCGTACAGCTCGGGCAGCAGCCGCCGGCTGCCCAGGTCCAGCTCACCCCACATCGTCACGGTCATCCGGTCGCCGTCCGCAACGACGTCCATGGTCGCCATACAGGGCGGGATCGCCGCCGGTGCACAGTCGTCCGCCGCGGATGCGGCGTCTTCTCGGGTATGAGACCGCGCAGAGTACGCAGGCTCCGGCATGGCCCTGTTCTCCCTCGTCCGTTCGCCTTGCCTCCGCTTCCAGCGTTGCCCCTCTACCCCATGCCCGTCAACCAATACATGAAATGCAGTACGTGTTTCTGGGTGCGTGAATGTTCTGTCGCTAGAGTTGGGTGCATGGATGGAGTGCCCGAGCCACACACCGGATGGACGTTCCTCACCAACCATGCGCGCGTGCTGGCTGCCATTGCCGACAACCACAGTGCCCGCATCCGGGACATAGCGGCCCACTGCCGGCTCACCGAACGAGCCGTGCAGAAGATCATCGCCGACCTGGAGCAGGACGGGTACCTCTCCCACACGCGGGAGGGGCGCACCAACGCGTACCGGATCGACCCCGGCAAGGTGCTGCGCCACCCGGCCGAGGCGGGGCTGACCGTGGCGTCCCTGATGTCCCTGCTCGTCAAGGACGAGGCCGACCGCGCCACGACCTCAGCCCCCGGCGCCCGCCCGCACGCCGCGACGGGACCGCATGCCACGACCTGACCGCGGGTCCGCCCGCACGCCGCGACGTGACCGCGGGTCCGCCCGCATGCCACGACCTGACCGCGGGTCCGCCGCACGCCGTGGCCTGACGCGGGGCCGCCTGTGCGCCGCCACCTGATCGGGGCGCCGTCCCCACACCGCGGCCTGATCGTGGAATCGCCCGCACGCCGCGGTCTGACCGGTGGGTCGTTCGTCGCCGTCACCGCACCGAACGGTGGGCCGCCCCGGCGTCACGGACCTGACCGGTCCGCCCGGCCGCACGCCACGGCCTGACCGGCCCCCGGCACCGAGCCGTCCGCCCCTGCCACTCCCGCCCCGCCTACGCCCGCGCGAGCACATCCCGCACGAAGGCGTTGGCGAACTTCCCCCGCGGGTCCAGCTCCTGCGTCAGCGCGCGGAAGTCGCCGAGGCGCGGGTACAGCCCGCGCAGGGCGGAGGCGGGCAGGGTGAACACCTTGCCCCAGTGCGGGCGGGCCCCGAAGGGCGCCAGCGCCGCCTCCACCCGCCGCACCACCGGCAGCACCGCCCGCGTGTCCTCGATCCAGGTGAAGTGCGCCGCGACGGTGTCCCGCCCGTGCGAAGGGCTCAGCCACTGGTCGTCGCCGGCGACCGTGCGCACCTCGCAGGTCTGCAGGACGGGGGCGACGTGCTCCCGGATCGCGTCGAGCGCGTGCAGCATCTCCACGGCGTGCCCGCGCGGCAGCAGGTACTCCGACTGCAGCTCCGCCCCGCTGCTCGGCACGAACTCCGCCCGGAAGTGCGGAAGCCGCTGATGCCACGGCCCCGGCACACCGAACTGCTCGGTGCAGTTGACCGCGGGCATGCCCGGCACCGGGTGCATCTTCTCCGTGGCGGGAGCGGCCCAGGGGAAGGCGGGCAGCGGCTGGTCCGTACGCCGCTTGAGCCACACCTGTCCGAAGACCGGCTCGCGCCAGTCGGTGAACAGGCTGACGCTGTACCCCGTCGCCATCACCGTCTCGAACACCCCGGAGTCCAGGCCCTCCAGGGGCAGCCCGGTGAACACGCGCTGCTCGACCTCGTAGGCCGGCTCCAGGTCCAGGGTGAGCGCCGTGACGACGCCGAGCGCGCCGAGTGAGGTGACGGCCCCGCCGAACCGCTCCTCGTCCCGCCCGACGGTCACCACCGAGCCGTCGGCCGTGACCAGCTCCACCTCGCGCACGGAGGCCGAGAGCGGGCCGTTGAGCACCCCCGAGCCGTGCGTGCCGGTCGCGACCGACCCGGCCACCGAGATGTGTGGCAGGGATGCCATGTTGTGCAGAGCGAGTCCCTGCCCGTGCACCCGGCGGGCCAGTTCCGCGTAGCGCACACCGCCGCCGACCCGGACCGTCCGGGCCGCCGTGTCGACCTCCACCTGAGGGGGCAGGTCCGCAAGTGACAGCAGGACTCCCTCGGGGCCGGGTTCGGCGATCTCGTTGAACGAGTGCCCGCTGCCCAGGACCCGCACCCGGTCGCTGTCCGAGACGAGCGCTCGCAGCGCGGTCGACGAGGCGGGCCGGTGCAGTTCCTTGGCCGCGTAGGTGATGTTGCCCGCCCAGTTGGTCACGGTCTCGTTCATCCGTCGTCCTTCCCCGAGGCAGCGGGGACAGGTACGCCCCGCCGGAACCTACCCGGCCCGGTGTCCATTGCCGCCACCGCCCGGCTCGACCTACCGTAGGCGCCGTAGAGAGCGGTTTCTATACGTGGTACGGGAACCGGTCGGCAGCGCCCCCGAACCGGAAGGTCACCTCCTTGAGTCAGCGCCCCCAGGCACTGTTCGCCCTGGACGCCGAGAACGTGCCGCAGGTCTTCCCTCCCGAGGTGCTGGCACGGCTGCGGAAGTCCGTGGACATCGATCCGGACCTCGTGGCCCGGGACTTAACCGACCCGCGCGTCCTCGGTGCGCTGGCCCGGACCGAGGTCCTGGTGACCGGCTGGGGCTGCCCCCGGATCGACGAGACGGTGCTCGACGCCGCTCCCCGGCTGCGGGCCGTGCTGCACTCGGCGGGTTCCGTGAAGTCCTTCGCCACCCCGGCCCTGTGGGAGCGGGGCATCGCCGTCTCCTCCGCGGCCGTCGCCAACGCGCTGCCGGTCGCCGAGTACACCCTCGCCATGATCCTGCTCGCCGGGAAGGACGTCCTCGCCGCCCGCGACCGGATGCGCACGGCCCGCACCTCCGCGGGCTGGGGCGTCATCCCCGGCATCGGCAACTACGGCCGCCGGGTCGGCGTCATCGGCGCCTCCCGCATCGGCCGCCGCGTCCTCGAACTGCTCCGCCCCTTCGACCTGCGGCCGGTCCTCACCGACCCCTACGTCGACGAGCGCCGGGCCGCCGCACTGGGCGTCCCCCTGCTGCCCCTGGACGAGCTGCTGCGCACGTCCGGCATCGTCACCGTGCACGCCCCCGAGACGCCCGAGACCCACCACATGATCGGCCGCCCTGAGCTGGCCCTGATGCCCGACGGGGCGGTGCTGATCAACACCGCGCGCGGTGCGCTGGTCGACCACGACGCCCTCGTGGCGGAACTGCGCACCGGGCGCCTGACCGCGATCCTCGACGTCACCGACCCGGAGCCGCTCCCCGCCGACTCGCCCCTCTACGACCTGCCCGGTGCCTTCGTCACCCCCCATCTCGCCGGCTCCCAGGGCAACGAGCTGGCCCGGCTCGGCCTGACGGTCGCGCAGGAGGCGGAACGGCTGCTGGCCGGAGAGGAGCCGGCGTACGCGGTCGACTGGGCGGCGCTGGAGCGCGAAGCCTGACGATCTCCCCAGGACAGAGGGTGATGAACGGGGCATTCCCCCGGCTCGGGGGGACCCGGGTACCGGCCCCGCGCACCCGGGGGCATACCGTGAGGAGTCGTACGTCCGAACCGGGAGGAGAGACGGGATGGGCAGCCGTACCGCGCTGGTCGAGGATCTGATGGAGCGGTTCCCGCACGTACCGCGGGAGGCCGTATTCAAGGAGGACCTGCTCCGCGGCGGCGTCGCCTTCGACCCCTCCGCGCTCAGCGACAACGAGGGCGGCGAGGTCAAGCCGAAGTCGTACTTCATCTTCTCCTTCGACCACGGGACCCTGCCCGAACTGGGCGAGGCCGCGCTGCGCCGGCCGCCCGAGGAGATCATCCTCACCGGCGGCCCCTACGACCTGCGCCGTACCGTCGTCTCGGTGCGCGTGAACCCGTCCTCGCCGTACCGCGTCGCCGCGAACGACGACGGCGTGCTCGGCCTCTACCTCGACGGCAAGCGCATCTCCGACGTCGGGGTGCCGCCGATGCCCGAGTACTACCGGCACACCCTCGCGAGCGGGAAGTCGGTGATGGAGGTCGCCCCGACCATCCAGTGGGGCTACCTGATCTACCTGACCGTCTTCCGGGTCTGCCAGTACTTCGGCGCCAAGGAGGAGTGCCAGTACTGCGACATCAACCACAACTGGCGCCAGCACAAGGCCGCGGGCCGGCCCTACACGGGCGTCAAGGACGTCGAGGAGGTGCTGGAGGCCCTGGAGATCATCGACCGCTACGACACGGCGAAGGCCTCCACCGCCTACACCCTCACCGGCGGCGCCATCACCAAGACGGTCTCCGGCCGCGACGAGGCCGACTTCTACGGCCACTACGCCAAGGCCATCGAGGAGCGCTTCCCCGGCCGCTGGATCGGCAAGGTCGTCGCCCAGGCGCTGCCCAAGGACGACGTCCAGCGCTTCAAGGACTACGGGGTGCAGATCTACCACCCCAACTACGAGGTGTGGGACGAGTACCTGTTCAAGATGTACTGCCCCGGCAAGGAGCGGTACGTCGGCCGGGACGAGTGGCACAAGCGGATCCTCGACTCTGCCGAGATCTTCGGCGCGCGCAACGTCATCCCCAACTTCGTGGCGGGCGTGGAGATGGCCGAGCCGTTCGGCTTCAAGACGGTCGACGAGGCCATCGACTCCACCACCGAGGGCCTGCGCTTCTTCATGTCGCACGGCATCACGCCCCGCTTCACCACCTGGTGCCCGGAGCCCACGACGCCGCTCGGCAAGGCCAACCCGCAGGGCGCGCCGCTGGAGTACCACATCCGCCTGCTCCAGGCCTACCGGCAGACCATGGAGGACTTCGGCCTCTCCTCGCCCCCCGGCTACGGCCCGCCCGGCGCCGGCAACGCGGTCTTCTCGGTCAGCTCCTTCATGGACAGCCTCCCGGCCGACGCACCCACCGCCGTTTGATAACGCTTCGATGACATCGCCTCTTGGGGCGACACGACGTTGAGCCGCAGGGCGGCCGCACCCGTATGACACTCCGAGGCCGGAGCCATGGGGGTGCGGCCGCCCTGTCCTGATATCTGAACAGGGCGCTTGTCAGTTGTGTGGGAGGCGTGAAAAGCTCTTGCATCGCCGCGAGGGTCCCCCCAACTCCGACGCCGTCATGGTGAGTTGACCTCGCTTGTGGATGCAGGAGACTCATGCCCGACCTGCCGACCCCTCAGGACGCCACCGAGGCCGCGCTGTTCTCCGAGTGCTGGGACGCGGTCCTCGCGTACGCGGACCTGTGCACGTCCGGTTCCACGGCCGCCGCACAGCTCGGCCGCGAGGCGTTCGCGCACGGCGTGCGAGAGGCCCGCGCCGCCGAGACCGGCCAGGTCCGCGGCACCGCCCGCCGCCCGGCCCGGCTGCCCCGCATACCCCTGTTGCTGACCTCCGTTCGCACCACGGCCGCGGCCTGGGAGGAGGAAGGACAGGGTCACAAACTCGACCCCGACCTGCGCCTGTGGCTCAACTCGGACAAGGCCGCCCGCTACACCGGCCCGCCCCTGCAGCGCCCGCTCGCGCTGCGCTCCCTGCGCGATCTGCAGCAGCCGGACGCCGAACTGCTCTGGTTCGCCGAGGTGGAGGCGCTGCCGCTGCCCCTGGTCGCCCGCCGCCTGGGACTCGACCCGGCCGGTGTCGCCGAGGAACTCCAGCAGGTGCGCACCCTGTTCCGGGACCGCTGCCACCGCAACCACCTCGACACGCCCATGGACGGCCGGTGCCGCAGCTACGCCCGGCTGCTGGACGCCGTCACCCGCTCCTCCGCCGCCGAGGCCCCCGGCGACCTCTCCCGGCACCTCGCCACCTGCGTGCAGTGCGCCGAGGCCGCCGCCTGTCTGCGCCTGCACGGCGGCGCCCTGCCCGGGGCGCTGGCCGGCGGGGTGATCGGCTGGGGAGGCCTCGCCTACCTGGAGCGTCGCCGCCGCGCCGCCGAGGTGCGGCTCGGGGCCGGCCGCCCCGGCTCGACGGACAGGGCGGGCGAACCGGAGGACGGCGAGCAGAAGGCGCGCGTCGCCCGCAACGGACTCCTCGTCGCCGCGGTCCTGGTCTCCGTGCTCGCCCTCGGGGTCTCCCTGATGCCCTTCGGCGGCGACGGCGACGGCGACGACCTCGGCGCACCCGGCGTCGACCGACAGCCGGTGGCCGACAGCGCTCCGCCCCTGCCGTCCGTACCGTCCCTGCCGCCCGCGACCTCGAAACCGGCCGACCGGAACACCCCCACCTCGAAGAAGCCGGAGAAGCCCCGAAAAACCGAGGACGACAACCGCCACACCGAACCGCAGGGCACCTCCTCGCCCACCGACCGGGCCGAACCGGACGAGACCGAGGATCCCGTCTGCAGGGTCGAGTACGACCTGGTCAACCAGTGGCCCGACGGCTTCCAGGCCACCGTCACCGTCACCAGCACCCGGCCCCTCGACGCCTGGCGTGTCACCTGGTCCTTCCGGGACGGCCAGCAGGTCGGCCAGATGTGGGACGCCTCCGTCTCCCAGGACGGCTCCCGCGTCAGCGCCTCGGCCGCCGACTACAACAAGTCGGTCCCCGCGGGCGGCGACCTGGCCTTCGGATTCCTGGCCTCCTGGCGCGGCAAGAACTCCCCGCCGTACGACTTCGAGCTGAACGGCCACGCCTGCGAGAAAAGCGGTTGACGCACCCGCGCCACGGCGGGATAACGTGACGTCGGTTCCGCGCACACCGCGGTTCCGTGCAGGGAAGAACCGAGCGACGAGGAGGTGTCGACCGATGGCTGTCATTGCGATGAGCGCTGCCCGCAACCAGTTCATGAAGTCCACCTCCATGGCCGCCGGCTGATCCGACCGACTGTCGGACCGGGGGCCGACCTCGGAAGGGTCACCCTTGTCTTCCTCCTCTGCTTCATCCGTTTCCTCCGCGCTCGCCCCCTACGGCTGGGACGAGGCCTGGGCCGAGGCGTTCGCCCCGTACGAGGCCGAAGGCCTGCTGCCCGGCCGCGTCGTGCGGGTCGACCGAGGGCAGTGCGACGTCGTCACCGCCGGCGGGATGCTGCGGGCCGACACCGCGTTCGTCACCCCGCACGACCCCCTGCGGGTGGTGTGCACCGGCGACTGGGTCGCCGTCGAACCCGGCGGGAACCCGCGCTACGTCCGCACGTACCTGCCGCGCCGCACCGCCTTCGTCCGCTCCACCTCCTCCCAGCGGTCCGAGGGGCAGATCCTCGCGGCCAACGTCGACCACGCCGTCGTCGCCGTGTCCCTCGCGCTGGAACTGGACCTCGGGCGCATCGAGCGCTTCCTCGCGCTCTCCTGGGAGTCCGGGGCCCAGCCCGTCGTCGTCCTCACCAAGGCCGACCTCGTGCCGGACGCCGTGACCCTCGCGCACCTCGTCGAGGACGTGGAGACGACCGCGCCCGGCGTGCCTGTCGTGCCGGTCAGTGCCCTCGGCGAGGGGGGCACCTCCCTGCTCGAGCGCAGCCGAGAGCTTGGGGGAGGGCTCGACGTGCTTGCCGCGATCGTCGGCGGCGAGACGTCCGTGCTGCTCGGGCAGTCCGGCGCGGGCAAGTCGACCCTCGCCAACGCGCTGCTGGGCGAGGACGTCATGGAGGTCCAGGCCATCCGCGACGTCGACGGCAAGGGCCGCCACACCACCACCACGCGCAACCTGCTCCCGCTGCCCGGCGGGGGCGTCCTGATCGACACGCCGGGGCTGCGCGGCGTCGGCCTGTGGGACGCCGAGACCGGCGTCGGGCAGGTGTTCTCCGAGATCGAGGAACTGTCCGAGCGGTGCCGCTTCCACGACTGCGCCCACGAGGCGGAGCCGGGATGCGCCGTGCTCGCCGCCATCGACAGCGGCGAGCTGCCGCAGCGGCGGCTGGAGAGCTACCGCAAGCTGCTGCGGGAGAACCAGCGCATCGTCGCCAAGACCGACGCCCGCCTCCGGGCCGAGATCCGCAAGGACTGGAAGCGGAAGGGGGCGATGGGCCGCGCCGCGATGGAGGCGAAGCGGGGCTCGCACTGGCGCGGATGAGGGTCTCGCTTCGTGCCGCACGGGCCCGCAGGTGTGGGTGAGGGTTTTCGCTTGTGCCGCACGGGGCCTCGCAGGCGCGGATGAGGGTTTCGCTTGTGCCGCACGGGCCCGCAGGTGTGGGTGAGGGTTTCGCTTCGTGCCGCACGGGGCCTCGCAGGCGCGGGTGGGGGTTTCGTTCGTGCCGCGCGGATCCCGGCGCGGGTGAGGGTCTCGCCCGCACCGATGCCCTGCCCACCGCGGTGTCCGATTTCCGCCAGCGGTCGTGCGGTCGCGGGCGGGAGACTGGACCTGTGACGAACCAGGAAACGGACGAGGACACCAGGTACGAGGCCGTACGCAGCCGGGACGCCCGTTTCGACGGCGTGTTCTTCTTCGCCGTCGAGACGACCGGCATCTACTGCCGGCCGAGCTGCCCCGCGGTCACCCCGAAGCGGGCCAACGTACGGTTCTTCGCCACGGCCGCCGCCGCGCAGGGCTCGGGCTTCCGGGCCTGCCGGCGGTGCCGCCCGGACGCCGTGCCCGGCTCCGCCGAGTGGAACGTCCGCGCGGACGTGGTGGGCCGGGCCGTGCGGCTGATCGCCGACGGCGTCGTCGACCGGGAGGGCGTCGCCGGGCTCGCCGGACGCCTCGGCTACAGCGCACGGCAGGTGCAGCGGCAGCTCACCGCCGAACTCGGCGCCGGACCGGTCGCCCTCGCCCGGGCCCAGCGGGCCCACACCGCGCGCGTCCTCGTGCAGACCACCGAGCTGCCCATCACCGAGATCGCGTTCGCGTCGGGCTTCGCCAGCGTGCGGCAGTTCAACGACACGATCCGGGCGGTGTACGCGTCGACGCCGAGCGAGCTGCGCGCCACCGCGCCGCGCAACGGCAGGGGCCACCGTACGGCGAGCCCGAACGCCGGCATCCCGCTGCGGCTCGCCCACCGCGGCCCCTACCGGGCCGGACCCGTCTTCGACCTGCTGGAACACCAGGCCGTACCCGGCATCGAGGAGGTGAGCGGCCTGCCCGGCACCCGCACCTACCGGCGCACCCTCCGCCTCCCGTACGGCACCGGCATCGTCGCCGTCGACGAACGCCCCGGCACCGCCCGGACCGGGCTCGGCGCCCACCCGGGCGGCTGGCTCGACGCCCGGCTGCACCTCACCGACCCGCGCGACCTGACCACCGCCGTCCAGCGGCTGCGACGGCTGTTCGACCTCGACGCCGACCCCTACGCCGTCGACGAGCGCCTCGCGGCCGACCCCCGGCTCGCACCCCTGGTCGCCGCCCGGCCCGGGCTGCGCTCGCCGGGCACCGCCGACCCGGAGGAACTCGCGGTGCGCGCCCTGACCGGCCGGACGGAGGCGGAACGGCTCGTACGCCGCTACGGCAAGGCCCTCGACGCCCCCTGCGGCGGCCTCACCCACCTCTTCCCTGAACCGGCCGTGCTGGCCGGGGCCGAGCCCGCCGGCACCCTCGGCGCGCTCACCGCCGCCCTCGCCGACCAGGCCGTACGCCTGGACCCGGGCGCCGACCGGGACGACGCGCAGGACGCCCTGCGGGCCGTGCCCGGTCTGGACGCCCGTACTGTCGCCGAGATCCGCACCCGCGCCCTCGGCGACCCGGACGTGGCCCCGCCCGGCCTCGACGCGCCCGACAGCTGGCGCCCCTGGCGCTCGTACGCCGTGAACCACCTGCGCGCAGCAGGGGAGTGGGAGTTGTGATGACCGGCCCGACCTACTGGACGAGTGTGCCCGGCCCCCTCGGGCCGCTGCTCCTCACCGCCGCCCCGACCGGCGAGCTGACCTCCCTGTCCGTGCCCGGACAGAAGGGCGGGCGCGAGGTGCGGGACGACTGGCGGCGCGACCCCGGGCCCTTCCGGGAGGCCGAGGAGCAGCTCGCCGCGTACTTCGCCGGGGAACTGAAGGAGTTCCGCCTGGCCTGGCGCACCGAGGGCACCGCCTTCCGCGAGAAGGTCTGGGCCGCGCTGGACGACATCCCCTACGGCTCGACGGCCACGTACGGCGAGATCGCCGCGCGCATCGGAGCGCCCCGGGCCGCCGTGCGGGCGGTCGGCGGTGCGATCGGGGCGAACCCGCTGCTGGTGGTCCGCCCGTGCCACCGGGTGATCGGGGCGGACGGCGCACTGACCGGGTACGCGGGCGGCCTGGACCGCAAGATCCGGTTGCTGACCCACGAGGGGGTGCTGCCTTCCTGAGGGCTGCCGGCTCAGCGGGGGCGGCGTGGGAGCTGCCGGCTTCAGCCCCAGAGGACCGCGCCCAGCCAGGCGGCCGCGATCAGCTGGCAGGTGAACAGTTCGGTCAGGATGCCGGAGCCGCCCGCGCGCATGACCGTGCGCAGGGCGGCCACCGCGTCGGTGTGGCGGCCGAGGCGGAGCCGTTCGAAGAGGTAGACACCGCCCAGGAATCCGGGGATCGCGCCGAGGACGGGTATCAGGACGAATCCCAGGACGGAACCGGTCCCGGCACAGGCCAGCATGCGGCGGGTGGTGCCGTTCATACGCAGCCGCCGGGGCGGCAGTGCCCAGCGGACGGCCTGGGAGACGAGCAGCAGGACCGTGGCTCCGACCAGCACCCACCAGGCGACGGGCTGCGGATCCTTCAGCGCCCACCACATGACCGCTGCCCACACCAGCAACGATCCCGGCATGGCAGGCAGCAGCACTCCGCACAGCCCGAGCAGGATCACCAGCCCGACCAGCAGGAGGTCCCACACTCCCATCTGACCAGACTGCCGGAACACCGGAGAAGGCGCAGGTCAGAAGCGTGTCCAGGGCTCAGACCCGCAGGTCAGCCGCTCGCGCCGCGAAGGGCTCCGTATTTCGCATGACCGTTCTACGGCTCACTCGACGTGCCGTTCGCCGCCCCATGGTGGGCCGGTTTTTTCCACAAGCCCCGTTTTCATCCGGCTCGTGCGGTGGACAATTACGGGCATGAGCCAGCAGGGGGGAAGGCCCACCGGTCACGAGGACGACTGGTGGAGGGAGTTGTACGACGACTCCACCGACGACACGGGCCCGACACCGGCGCGGGATTCCCTCGACGACCGGTTCGCGTCGGCGTCGGGGGCGGTGGGAGACGGGCCGGAGGCACGGACCGGCTCCCCGGACCGGTCGGGCTCCCCCGACCGGTCGGCGGCCCGGCCCTACGGAGCGGAGTCGGTGGTCCCGGCACCCCGGACCGGGGCCGACGACATGCCGGACACGCCCCGCCCGAACGGCAGGCCCCCGCAACGCGCGCCCTGGGAGCCACCACCGCCCGGCCCCACCGGGCCGGTGAGCTTCCCGGCCACGGCGCGCCCACCGCAGCGGACCGACCGGCCTCCCGCCCACGCACCCTCGGACGAGCGCCCGGACCCCGTTGCCTCGCCCGGCCCCCGTACGCCCTCCGGCGACCGGCCAGGTGAACCACTCGGGGTGCTCACGGAGGGCGCGAGAGTGTGCGGAGTAGTGACTGCCGACGGTCCCGTCTACGGATCGACCACCGTGCTCGCTGCAGGTACCGCGATCCCTGGACTCGCGGCGTCGGCGGGAATCGACGTCGAGGTCGACGCCTCCCCGTGTTGCCTCATCAGATTCTCGACGCCCCACCCATTGGTGAACGGAATACTCTCCACTCCGGATTTCGAGATCCGGCAATTGGACGACACGACACTGATTGCGGCTGAAGATGTTCCGGTCGGGTTCTCCGGAGATGCTCGCGAGCTGGCCGAGCCGATGCTGCAGGCAGTCCGCAGTCAGCTCGTTGACGGTGACCACGTCGAACTGATCGAGGCGGTAGTCGCTGACCGTCCCATCCCGCGTGGTGCCCGCCCATTGTTGGGCTTCGCCGCAGGCGTGTCTGGGCTCTATCTGGCCGCGGCGCATCCCGCGATCATTCTGGCCGGAGCAATTGGAGCCCACGTGGCCGGGGACTTCGCCCGAGCGTCGAGCCTGGACTGTTAGACGACGATGCCGGAGCCCGGTTCGACAAGGTCGAGCCGATATTGCTGTTCCTA
>NZ_JBEOXI010000154.1:0-20469 GCF_040296465.1 Streptomyces sp. NPDC002130 | reverse complement strand
TAAGGACTTCGCCGAGCTGGTGGGGTCGTACAACATCCCCTTCCACCACATTCCGGTGACGAAGGACACGAAGGCGGGGCCGAGGGGCGGCTGCTCGACCCTACGCCTGCGACATTCGCATCGCGACCACGACGGCGGTCTTCGGTAATCCCGAGCCCAATCTCGGGATAATGGCAGCCGCGGGTGCGAGCTATCGGCTGCCGAAGCTCGTCGGCGTCTCGATCGCGAAGCAAGTGCTCCTCGGTGCCAGGAACCTCGACGCCGAGTTGGCGCTACGAGCGGGCCTGGTTGTCGAGGTAACCGAACCGAACTGCCACGTCGACGCAGCGCATCGGCTGCTCGACCGCATTTCCCGACTGTCCCCGCTGGCACTGCGATTGACCAAGATCATCGTCGACGCGCCGGGATCGCATCCGTTTGCCGACGACATCGCCCAAGCCGTCCTGTTCGAGAGTTCGGACAAGCACGATCGCATGACGGCTTTCCTGGAGAAGAAATCATGACTGAATCAGTTGCACCGAAGGCCGTCGGAGTTATCGGCGGTGGACGCATGGGTGCAGGTATCGCCCAGGTGTTCGCCGCTCTGGGCGGGGCGGTCACCATCGCGGAGAGCGGCGACGCCGAGGCCGCGTTACAGCGTGTTTCCACCGGCCTCGACCGCGCCCACGAACGAGGCTCCAGCGCGTGCTCCCGGACCAGCGCGACGCCCTCCGGGACGGGCGGGTCCTGCGGCGCCGCCGCGAAGAAGCCGTCCCAGTCCTTCGGCCTGCGCTCCAGGAACCCCTGCCGGTGCGTGGTGTCGGCGAGGGTGTTGTCCAGGTCGAACACGGCCAGCGGTGCCTTGCTGCGGTCGTCACTCACGCCGCCCAGCCTAAGTGGTCCTCGGGGGCGGCGGTGGCCGGCACGGGAACGCATATTGTTAATGGGATCCATTTTCATGTAGCGTCTCGGTGCCCGACCACCGAGGAGGATCCCCATGGCCGTGCCCAAGCGGAAGATGTCCCGCAGCAACACCCGTCACCGCCGCGCCCAGTGGAAGGCGGCCACGCCGACGCTGGTCCCCATCACCGTGGACGGCGTCCGTCACCTGGTACCGCAGAACCTCGTCAGGGCCTACGAACGCGGTCTGCTACGCCCCGACGGCTGAGCACGCCCTCTCGGCCCAGAAGTGCGCCCTAACCCGGCGCAGCCAGGCCTCGACCAGCGCCTCGTCGGGCTCGTCCGGCAGTGCCGTGGGGCCCTCGTCGAAGGCGGCCTCGTAGTGCCGGAGCAGGGGCAGGGCGGCCGTGGGGTCGGCGGCGACGCGCTCGCCGAAGGCGTGGTACTCGTCCGGATTCTCGACGCGGATCGTCAACCGCCCGGTGGTGTACAGCTCCAGGCCCTGCGCGCACAGCCGTTTGAGATGCCGGGCGTGCTTCGCCGTGCGCTTACGGGTGTCGGCGGAGAACGAACCGTCACCGCGCGCCTCCAGCCGCCGGAACTGCTGGGTGGCGTAACCGAGATAGGCGTCCCGGACGCGCTTGGCGCTCAGGAACGCCGAACGGATGCCGATGAGTTCGTCGCCCAGCGGGGTGCGCACCTCGTACAGATCGTCCGGGAGCCACACCAGCTCCATCGCGGTCGGGTTGCCGCCGAGGGCCAGCCGGCACCACTTGGCGGCCTCGTGCAGGGTCCGGTCCGGGGCCGTGCTGACGTGGGACTCCTTCGGCCGGCGCAGACCGTGCAGCTCCTCGGTCGGCGCGGCGAACAGGCCGAGGCGGTCGATGTCCGAGCCCGGGTGGGCAAGACCGTAGGCGGTCGATCCGACGATGCCGGAGAGCAGGACGTTGGGGACGGTCACGGTCGGCCGCCTTTCGCTACGAGGTACCGGAACATTGTCCTGACGTGCCCGGACGCGGTCACCCGGTTTTCCGGCGGCGGCCGGCACGGGACGGCGGAATACCGGCGGGGCCGCCCGGCGTAGAACCTGGTATGGATCCCGTGCGCCTGTCCGTCCTCGACCGCTCCCGCACCCGCGAGGGTCACACCCACCCCGAGGCGCTGCGCGACACCGTACGGCTGGCGCGGGAGCTGGAGCGGCTCGGCTACCACCGGCTCTGGGTCTCCGAGCACCACGGCGTGCCCGGCGTCGCCGGCTCCGCGCCGACCGTGCTGGCCGCCGCCGTCGCGGGCGCGACCCGGACGATCCGGGTCGGCACCGGCGGGGTGATGCTGCCCAACCACCGGCCGCTGGTCGTGGCCGAGCAGTTCGGCGTGCTGGAGTCGCTGTTCCCCGGGCGGATCGACATGGGCCTCGGCCGCTCCGTCGGCTTCACGGACGGGGTGCGCCGGGCTCTGGGCCGTGACAAGGGCGACGCCGACGATTTCGAGGCCCAGCTCGCGGAACTGCTCGGCTGGTTCCGGGGCACCTCCCCCACCGGGGTGCACGCCCGGCCCGCCGAGGGCCTGAGTGTGCCGCCGTTCGTCCTGGCCATGGGCGAGGGCGCCGGCATCGCCGCACGCGCGGGCCTGCCCATGGTCATCGGCGACCTCAGGAACCGGGACAAGATGCGGCGCGGCATCGACCAGTACCGCGAGATGTTCCGCCCCTCCGCCTGGGCCGCTGAACCCTACGTCGTCGTCTCGGGCACGATCGCCGTGGCCGGCACCCCCGAGGAGGCCCGGCGGCTGCTCGTCCCGGAGGCCTGGTCCATGGCGTACTCCCGCACCCACGGCACCTTCCCGCCGCTGCCGCCCGCCGAGCGCGTGGAATCGCTCACGATGGCCGCCAAGGAGCGCGGCTTCTACGAGTCCGGCCTGACCGGCCACATCGCCGGCACCGAGGAGCAGGTGGCGCACGAGCTGGAGACGGTGCTGAAGGAGACGGGCGCCCAGGAGGTACTCGTGACGACCAGCACGTACGACCGTGAGGCCCTGCTGGACTCCTACCGGCGGCTGGCCGCGATCACCTCGGTTAGATCCGGTTAGAGTCGTCTCCCATGCACGAGCGCGACGCCCTTGACCCGTACGTCCGTGTCCGCGGAGCCCGTGAGCACAACCTCCGGGGCGTCGACGTCGACATCCCCCGGGACGTGCTGGCCGTGTTCACCGGCGTGTCCGGTTCGGGCAAGTCGTCGCTGGCTTTCGGCACGATCTACGCGGAGGCGCAGCGGCGCTACTTCGAGAGTGTCGCGCCGTACGCGCGCCGGCTGATCCACCAGGTCGGCGCGCCGAAGGTCGGGGAGATCACGGGTCTGCCCCCGGCGGTCTCGCTCCAGCAGCGCAGGGCGGCGCCCACCTCGCGCTCCTCCGTCGGCACCGTCACCAACCTCTCGAACTCCCTGCGGATGCTGTACTCCCGGGCCGGCACCTACCCGCCCGGCGCCGCGCGGCTCGACTCCGACGCCTTCTCGCCCAACACGGCGGTGGGGGCCTGCCCGGAGTGCCACGGGCTCGGGCAGGTGCACCGTACGAGCGAGGAGCTGCTGGTACCGGACCCGTCGCTGTCGATCCGGGACGGGGCGATCGCCGCCTGGCCTGGAGCCTGGCAGGGCAAGAACCTGCGGGACGTCCTCGACGCGCTCGGCCACGACGTGGACCGGCCGTGGCGGGAGCTGCCCGCGGACGAGCGGGAGTGGATCCTGTTCACGGACGAGCAGCCGGTGGTCACGGTGCATCCGGTACGGGACGCCGACCGGATCCAACGGCCGTACCAGGGCACGTACATGAGCGCACACCGGTATGTGATGAAGACGTTCTCGGACTCCAAGAGCGCCACCCTGCGGGCCAGGGCGGAGCGGTTTCTCACCAGTGCGCCCTGCCCTGCGTGCGGCGGCAGCAGGCTGCGCCCCGAGGCCCTGGCGGTGACGCTCGGCGGCCGGAACATCGCCGAGGTGGCGGCGCTGCCGCTGGTGGAACTGGCCGCCGGTCTCGACGCGAGCTCGGAGGCCGCCCGGGTGCTCACCGACGACCTGAGGTCCCGTATCGCGCCGGTCGTCGAGCTGGGGCTCGGCTACCTCAGCCTCGACCGGCCGACTCCCACCCTCTCCGCGGGCGAACTGCAGCGCCTGCGCCTCGCCACCCAGCTGCGCTCGGGCCTGTTCGGGGTCGTCTACGTCCTCGACGAGCCGTCGGCCGGACTGCACCCGGCGGACACCGAGGCGCTGCTCACGGTGCTGGAGCGGCTGAAGGCGTCCGGGAACTCGGTGTTCGTGGTGGAACACCACCTGGACGTGGTGCGCGCCGCGGACTGGCTGGTCGACGTGGGTCCGGACGCGGGTGAGCACGGCGGGCGGGTGCTGCACAGCGGCCCGGTGGCCGAGCTGGCCGGCGTCGAGGAGTCGGCGACGGCCCGCTGTCTGTTCGACCGCTCCCCCGTCCCGGCCCGGGAGGTGCGCGAGGCGGCCGGGTGGCTGAAGACCGGCCCGGTCTCCCGGCACAACCTGCGCGGGGTGACCGCCGAGTTCCCGCTCGGCGTGTTCACCGCGGTCACCGGCGTGTCCGGCTCCGGCAAGTCCACGCTCCTCGGTGAGATCACCGAGGACTCGGCGGGCGTGGGCCGACTGGTCTCGGTCGACCAGAAGCCGATCGGGCGCACCCCGCGCTCGAACCTGGCCACCTACACGGGCCTCTTCGACGTCGTCCGCAAGGTGTTCGCGGCCACCGACGGGGCCCGCGAACGGGGCTTCGGAGTCGGGCGGTTCTCCTTCAACGTGGCGGGCGGGCGCTGCGAGACCTGCCAGGGCGAAGGGTTCGTCAGCGTCGAGCTGCTGTTCCTGCCGAGTACGTACGCGCCCTGCCCGGACTGCGGCGGGGCCCGCTACAACCCGGAGACGCTGGAGGTGACGTACCGGGGGCGGAACATCGGGCAGGTGCTGGATCTGACGGTGGAGAGCGCGGCGGAGTTCTTCGCGGACACCCCGGCCGTGGCCCGCAGCCTCGGCACCCTGCTCGACGTCGGTCTGGGCTACCTCCGCCTCGGCCAGCCCGCGACCGAGCTCTCCGGCGGCGAGGCCCAGCGCATCAAGCTGGCGAGCGAACTGCAGCGCGGCCGGCGCGGCCACACTCTGTACCTCCTCGACGAGCCCACGACGGGGCTGCACCCGGCGGACGTGGACGCCCTGATGCGCCAGTTGCACGGCCTCGTCGACGCCGGGCACACGGTGGTCGTCGTCGAGCACGACATGTCCGTCGTCGCCGGCGCGGACTGGGTGATCGACCTCGGCCCGGGCGGTGGCGACGAGGGGGGCCGCATCGTGGCGGCGGGCCCGCCCGCGGACGTCGCCCGCTCGGCGGACAGCCGGACGGCACCGTATCTGGTACGCGCGCTGTCCGGGGACCGCTGAGGTCCGGCGGCGAGCACGCGGGCCGGGCCCCGCTGAATCCGGGAGCCCTTACGCCACCAGCACCGTGTGCGTCCAGGCCGGCGCGGCTGTCTCCTGCGACTGTGCCGCTCGGGCGAGAGCGCGGCGGTCGGGGTTGCCGCCCGGCGGGAGGGCCTCGCGCACCTCGACCTCCGCGATCAGGCCGCGGGTCGTCGTCACCCGCCACAGAGAGGCCAGCAGCGTGTCCGCGCCGACGTACGCGGGGGCCGTGGTGGCCCTGCCGTCACCGAGCCGGTAGCCGAGGCGGACCGGCTGGACCGGCACCCCCGCGTCCAGTGCGGCCTGGAAGACGGCCCGGCGGAAGGGGCCCTGGGCCCGGCCGCACCAGGTGCTGCCCTCGGGGAAGGCCGCGACCGCGGTGCCCTGGCGCAGTGCCGCGGCGATCCGGGCGACGGTGTCCGGGAGGGCCCGCAGCCGGTCGCGGTCGATGAACAGGGTTCCGCCGCGCGCGGCCAGCGCACCGGCGACCGGCCAGCGCCGCACCTCCGTCTTGGCCAGCATCCGGGCGGGGCGTACGGCGGCGAGCAGCGGGATGTCCAGCCAGGAGATGTGGTTGGCGACCAGCAGCAGGCCCCCGGTGGGGGCGGCGGCGCCGGTGAACCGGACCCGCACGCCGGCGGCCCGTACGATCCACCGGCACCAGCGCCGGACCAGCGACGCCGGGATCCGCGCGCCCAAGGGTGTCAGCGCGATCCCCCCGACGAGGAGCACGACGACCGCGCCGAGCCGCAGCACGGCTCGCGGTACGTCCCGCGCCCGCACGGCCGCCGGCGCTTGGACACAGGCCTCGGGCGTGCAGGGCGCGGTGGGCAGCCAGGCGCTCATCAGGCCGGTACGAGGGAGAGGAAGTGGCGCAGGTAGCGCCCGTTGACGCGGCTCATCGGCAGCAGTACGTACAGGTCGGCGACGCCGAAGTCCGGGTCGTGGGCCGGTTCGCCGCACACCCAGGCACCGAGGCGCAGGTATCCGCGCAGCAGGGCGGGCAGTTCGACGCGGGTCGCGGGGGCGGGGCCCGGGGTCCACGGCAGCAGCGGCCGGACCCGGAACTCCTCCGGGGAGAGGTGCCGGCCGCTCACCCGGTCCCAGGTGGCGGACGCGAGGGCGCCGCCGTCGGCGAGCGGGATGGAGCAGCAGCCGGCCAGCCACTCGTGGCCGCGGTCGACCATGTAGCGGGCGATGCCGGCCCAGATGAGGCTGATGACCGCGCCGTCGCGGTGGTCGGGGTGCACGCAGGAGCGGCCGACCTCGACGAGCTGCGGCCGGATCCCGTCGAGCGCGCTCAGGTCGAACTCGCCCTCGGAGTAGAGCCGTCCGGCCACCGCCGCGCGCTCCGGCGGCAGCAGCCGGTAGGTGCCGACGACCTGGCCGGTCGTCTCCTCCCGTACGAGCAGGTGGTCGCAGTACGCGTCGAACGAGTCGGCGTCGAGGCCCGGCTGCGGGCCGGCCAGCAGGGCGCCCAGCTCCCCGGCGAAGACGTCGTGCCGCAGCCGCTGGGCGGCCCGCACGTCCTCCTCGTCCCGGGCGAGGGCGACGGTGTAGCGCGTGGGGGCCGCGGGCTGCGCGGGGCGGTCGACGGTCAGTACGCCGGTCATGGCTCTCTCCTGGTCACGGGCCGGTTCGGTGAGGCGGGGCGGGGCGCTGAGCGGTGTCGTGCGGGCCTTCGCCTCTGTTCTCCCGACGCCGCCTGACCGCCGCGTGTCATGTGCAGAGAGAACGGGTGTGAGGTTGTTGAACGGCTCGCGCCCCGGGTGCGGCCCGGATGGCCTAGCCGGACACGCGCCCTGTCGCTGCTGCGGCCAGAGTGAGCTGCATGACAGAACACGGAGGCGACGAGCGGCGAGGCGGCTCGGCCTCGTCCACCAAGCGGCGACGCCCCGTGCGCGGTGCCGGGAAAGCGGCCCGGCGCGCCGCCGAGGCGCTGACGGAGCTGATCCGCCACCGCCTCGAAGGGGTTTCCGCGGTGTGCCCGGGCGAGGACGACGGCTGGGTCGTCGACGTCGACGTGCTCGAACTGGCCCGCATCCCCGACACCACGAGTCTGCTCGCCACGTACCGGGTGGAACTGGACGCGGCGGGCGAGCTGGTGCAGTACCGCCGGATCGCGCGCTTCCGGCGCGGCGCCCAGGACCAGTG
This sequence comes from Streptomyces sp. NPDC002130, assembly GCF_040296465.1. Classification (NCBI taxonomy): domain Bacteria; kingdom Bacillati; phylum Actinomycetota; class Actinomycetes; order Kitasatosporales; family Streptomycetaceae; genus Streptomyces; species Streptomyces sp. NPDC002130. The sequence goes on along the minus strand of NZ_JBEOXI010000154.1, from coordinate 12,973 downwards.
ACCGGACCGCCGCAACCGCCGACCGGAAGGACCGCCGCATGACCGTCTACAGCGACGAGATCGTCTGTGCGCCCCGCGCCGGAACCCTCTACGACGTGCTGGAGCTGATCCTCGACCGCGGCATGGTGATCGACGTCTTCGTGCGCGTCTCGCTGGTCGGCATCGAGATCCTCAAGGTGGACGCGCGCATCGTGGTCGCCAGCGTCGACACGTATCTGCGGTTCGCGGAGGCGTGCAACCGCCTGGACCTCGAGCACGATGCGCGCTCCAAGACCGTTCCCGAGCTGTTCGGTGGGCCGGTCGCCAAGACCATCGGCAAGGCGGGTGCCAAGCGCACCGCCCGCTCCCTGACCGACAGGGTCCGCGACGTCCTCAGCCCGGAGGACGAGCCGGAGGACGACCTGGTCGAGGACGATGCCGACGCCCGTGCGGGGCGGGCCCCGCGGCCGGCGCGCAAGCGCCGCAGTGACGACGACCGCCCGCGGCCCCGGCGCCGCAAGGCCGAGGAGGAATGACCGTGACGGCTCCCGCAGCGCTCAGCACCGCCGGCACGCTCGGCACCCTCTACGTCTACGGCATCGCCCCCGCGGGCATCCGGCCCCCGCGGGCACCCGGGGTGGACGGTGCGGCGGTGCGGCTGCTGACGGAGGCCGGACTGTGCGCCGCGGTCTCGGACGCCCCGGCGTCGGTCCGGGCGCGGCGACGTGACCTGATGGCCCATCAGGCGGTGCTCGGCGAACTCGCCGCGCAGGGCCCCGTCCTGCCCATGCGGTTCGCCGTCCTCACCCCCGACGCGGCGGCGCTGTGCGCCCAACTTCGCTCCGACCGTGCCCACTTGACGGAACAGCTCGACGGGGTACGGGGCTGCGTCGAGATGAACGTGAAGGGCGCCGTCGTGCCCGGGTACTTCGCCGACCTCGTACGCCGTGACGACACCCTGCGCGCGCTCGCCCGCCGGGCCCGCCACCGTCCCGGTTACGAGGCGAACGTACGGCTCGGCGAGGCGCTCGCCAAGGGTGTCGCGCGCGAGGCCCGGGACGCGGCCCGTGAGGTGCTGGCCCGACTGACCCCCCTCGCCGTGCGAACGGCGCGGGGACCGGTCGACGACGAGCAGGTGCTGAGCACGTCGTTCCTGGTGCGTTCCGCCGACGAGCAGCGCTTCCGGCAGGCCGTGACCGCGCAGGCGCGTGACGTCGGGGACAGGCTGACGCTCAGTGTGACCGGTCCGCTGCCGTGCTACAGCTTCGTCGACGCGCAGTCCGCCCCGGCCGGCCGGTGACGCCGTGGGACTCGTGAGCGGGCTCCTGCTGCTGCCGCTGGCCCCGGTGCGCGGCACGCTCTGGGTCGCCGACCACCTGCTCCAGGAGGCCGAACGGCAGCTGGGCGACCCGCGTGCGGTGCAGGCACGCCTCGCGGCACTCAACCGGGCCCTGGAGGAGGGCGCCATCGACGAGGCGGCCTTCGAGGAAGAGGAGGAGCGGTTGCTCGCACGCCTCGACAGCCCCGTCCGGTACACCGGCCACCACCACCGCGGGGGTGCTTCGTGACCGACCTCGGCACCTGGCCCGCGGGTCCGGGAGCGCAGCCTGCCGGTCCGCCCAGCGGGAGCCTCGCGGACCTGCTCGAACGCGTTCTGGACAAGGGCATCGTCATCGCGGGCGACATCAAGATCGACCTGCTCGACATCGAACTGCTCACCATCCGTCTGCGCCTGTTCATCGCCTCGGTCGAGACCGCCAAGAAGGCGGGCATCGACTGGTGGGAGACGGACCCGGCGTTGTCCTCGCGCGCCGCGCGTGACGCGCTCAGCGAGGAGAACGCCCGGCTGCGTGCCCGTCTCGAGGCCCTGGAGGAAGCCGGTCCCGACGCCGCGGAGGTGGCCCGATGAGCGGGGCCCGGACCGACCGTGCGGCCGCGACGCGAGCGGACGCGACGCGCCCCACCGTCATCTGTGTGTTCGCCGTGACGGACACCCCTCCGCCGGACGAGGTGCTCTCGGTGACGCCCGGCCATGACGGCGGCGGCCCGCTACGGGTCCTGGCCGCGGGCCCGCTCCACCTGGTCGTGCAGGACGTTCCGGCGGCGGACTTCGGCGAGGCGGCGCTCGCGGAGCGGCTGGGCCGGCCCGAGGAGCTGGAGCGCTGTGCCCGCGCCCACCACCGGGGCGTGGAGACGGCGGCGAGCGCGGGCCCCGTCGTGCCCCTGCCGTTGGCGACGCTGTATCTGGACGACGGCAACGCGGTCCGGGCCGTGACCGCCCGGGAGACGTCCCTGCACGCGCTGCTGGACCGGCTGCGAGACCGCACCGAGTGGGCGGTGAAGGTGCACGGCCCCGGCACCGCCGCCGCGTCGGCTGCCGCCGCAGGGGCGGAACCGGCCGACGGGCGGTCGTACCTGCGGCGGGCGAGCGACAGGCGCCGCACCGAACGCGAGTCGCGCGAGCGGGCCCTGGCGCAGGCGCACGCCGTCGACCGGGAGCTGCGAGGGTACGCGGTCGCCGCCACACGGCACCGGCCGCAGGGTGAGCAGCTGACCGGCCGGAGCGTCCCCCAACTCCTCAATGTCGCCTATCTGGTCGACGACGGACGGCGCGACGAGTTCGTCCGGGCCGTCGGTGAACTGGCCCGCGACGCCCGCCTTTCGGCCGTGGAGGTCACCATGTCGGGGCCCTGGATCCCGTACTCCTTCGCCCGGTCGGACGAGGTGGAGTGCGCCGCACAGCAGGAGGCCGGCGCGTGACCGTGCCGGTCGCCGGCGCCACCGGCCGCACGGCGGTGCCCTGGGACGGGGAGGAGCCGTACGCGCCCGTCGGGGTGCCTCTCGTCGACCTGCTCGACCGGGTGCTGGCGACCGGTGTCGTGGTCAGCGGTGACCTGGTGCTGGCCATCGCCGACGTGCCGTTGGTGCGGATCTCCCTGCACGCCCTGCTGGCGTCGGTCAGCGACCGGGTTCCCGCGCCCTGGTCGGACAGCGGGCCGCTGTGACCGCGCCGCGCACCCACGCGCTGGACCTCGATCCCGAGCGGGTCACGAACGACCTGGCGGCCCTGGTCCTGACCGTCGTGGAACTCCTCCGGCAGCTCATGGAACGCCAGGCGGTACGCCGTTTCGACGAGGGGACGCTCAGCGCCGAGCAGGAGGACCGGCTCGGTACCGCGCTGATGCTGCTGGACGAGCGTATGGACGAGCTCTGCGCGCAGCACGGCCTGCGGCGCAGCGACCTCAACCTGGACCTCGGCCCGCTGGGCCCCCTCCTCGCGGATCCCGGCCCGTGACACGCACATCGCGAGACGGGACCGGGGATGAGCACCACTCCCGGTCCCGCCCGTCCGCACTCACCGGCGAACGTTCACTGCACCCCCTGGGGGAGCGGAACTGCGCTCTCCAGGAACGCCCGAAGCTGCAGCTCCCAGGGGCGCGGGGAACTGCGCGATCGGCCACGACCCACCCGCAGCCGCCGAACAGCCGTCCCCGCAACGGCGCTACCGCTTCACCTTCCGCGCCGCCCGCAGCCACTCCTTGTTCATGCTGGTGATGGACATCAACGGGATCCCCTTGGGGCAGGCCGTGGCGCACTCCCCGGCGAGCGTGCACCCCCCGAACCCTTCCTCGTCCATCTGCTCCACCATGTCCAGCACCCGCGTCTCCCGCTCGGGCGCCCCCTGCGGCAGCACGTTCAGATGGTTGATCTTGGCGGACGTGAACAGCATCGCCGCCCCGTTGGGACAGGCCGCCACACACGCCCCGCACCCGATGCACTCCGCGTGCTCGAAGGCGAGGTCGGCATCCGGCTTCGGCACCGGCGTGGCATGCGCCTCGGGAGCCGCCCCGGTCGGCGCGGTGATGTACCCGCCGGCCTGGATGATCCGGTCGAACGCCGACCGGTCCACGACCAGGTCCTTGATCACCGGGAACGCCGACGCCCGCCACGGCTCCACGTCGATGGTGTCGCCGTCCTCGAAGGAGCGCATGTGCAACTGACAGGTGGTGGTCCGCTCGGGCCCGTGCGCATCGCCGTTGATGACGAGCGAACACGCACCGCAGATGCCCTCGCGGCAGTCGTGGTCGAAGGCGACGGGGTCCTCGCCCTTGACGATGAGCTCCTCGTTGAGCGTGTCGAGCATCTCCAGGAAGGACATGTCGGGCGAGATGCCGTCCACCTCGTACGTGGACATCGTGCCGTCGGCGTCGGCGTTCTTCTGCCGCCAGACGCGCAGGGTGAGCTTCATGCGTAGCTCCGCTGGGTGGGGTGGACGTACTCGAAGACCAGGTCTTCCCGGTGCAGGACGGGCGCCTCGCCGGTGCCGGTGAACTCCCAGGCGGCGGCGTAGGCGAACTCCTCGTCCTTGCGGGCGGCCTCGCCGTCGGGTGTCTGGGACTCCTCGCGGAAGTGGCCGCCGCAGGACTCCTCGCGGTGCAGTGCGTCGAGGCACATCAGCTCGGCGAGCTCCAGGTAGTCCACGACCCGGTTGGCCTTCTCCAGCGACTGGTTGAACTCCTCGCCGGTGCCGGGCACCTTGATGCGCCGCCAGAACTCCTCGCGGATCTGCGGAATGCGCTCCAGTGCCTTGCGCAGTCCCGAGTCGGTGCGGGCCATGCCGCAGAACTCCCACATGAGTTCGCCGACCTCGCGGTGGAAGGAGTCGGGGGTGCGGTCGCCGTCCACGGACAGCAGCAGGTTCAGCCGGTCCTGCGTTTCGGCCAGCACCTCCTGGACGACGGGGTGTTCGCCGGTCACCGCCTCGTTGTGCGGGTTGCGGGCCAGGTAGTCGTTGATGGTGGAGGGGAGGACGAAGTAGCCGTCCGCGAGTCCCTGCATGAGCGCGGAGGCGCCGAGCCGGTTGGCGCCGTGGTCGGAGAAGTTCGCCTCGCCGATGGCGAACAGCCCGGGGACGGTGGTCTGCAGGTCGTAGTCGACCCACAGACCGCCCATCGTGTAGTGCACGGCGGGGTAGATCCGCATCGGCACCTGATACGGATCCTCGTCGGTGATCCGCTGGTACATGTCGAAGAGGTTGCCGTACTTGGCCTCGACGGCCTTGCGCCCCATCCGCTCGATGGCGTCGGCGAAGTCCAGGTACACGCCCTGGCCGCCGGGCCCCACTCCCCTGCCCTCGTCGCAGACGTTCTTCGCGGCGCGGGAGGCGATGTCGCGCGGGACCAGGTTGCCGAAGGACGGGTAGATGCGCTCCAGGTAGTAGTCGCGCTCGTCCTCGGGGATCTCGTTCGCCGGTCGCCGGTCGCCCTTCGCCTTCGGCACCCAGATCCGCCCGTCGTTGCGCAGCGACTCGCTCATCAGCGTCAGCTTGGACTGGTGGTCGCCGGTGCGCGGGATGCAGGTGGGGTGGATCTGGGTGAAGCAGGGGTTGGCGAACAGGGCACCGCGCCGGTGGGCTCGCCAGATGGCGGTGGCGTTGGAGTTCATGGCGTTCGTCGACAGGTAGAAGACGTTGCCGTAGCCGCCGGAGGCGAGGACGACGGCGTCCGCGAAGTACGTGTCGACGCGCCCGGTGACGAGGTCACGGGCCACGATGCCGCGCGCCCGCCCGTCGACGACGATCAGGTCGAGCATCTCGGTCCGCGGGTGCATCTCGACGTTCCCGGCGGCGATCTGCCGGCTGAGCGCCTGGTAGGCGCCGAGGAGCAGCTGCTGGCCCGTCTGGCCGCGGGCGTAGAAGGTGCGCGAGACCTGCACGCCGCCGAACGAGCGGGTGTCGAGCAGCCCGCCGTACTCGCGGGCGAAGGGCACGCCCTGGGCCACGCACTGGTCGATGATCTCGACGGAGATCTGCGCGAGCCGGTGGACGTTGGACTCGCGGGCCCGGAAGTCGCCGCCCTTGACGGTGTCGTAGAACAGGCGGTGGACGGAGTCGCCGTCGTTGCGATAGTTCTTCGCGGCGTTGATGCCGCCCTGCGCGGCGATGGAGTGGGCGCGGCGGGGCGAGTCCTGGTAGCAGAACTGGACGACGTGGTAGCCCTGTTCGGCGAGGGTGGCCCCGGCGGAACCGCCGGCGAGGCCGGTGCCGACCACGATGACCGTGTGCTTGCGCCGGTTGGCGGGGTTGACCAGCTTGGCCTCGAAGCGGCGCTTGTCCCAGCGCTCGTTGATCGGCCCGGTGGGGGCCTTGGGGTCGGCGACCGGTTCACCGGTCGTGTAGTCGGCGTAGGAAGTCATGTTCAGCTCACCACTCCGGTCATGACGCCCACGGGTACGGCGATGAAGCCGGCCGTGAGCAGCAGCGCGAGGACGTCTGCGACGGTCTTCAGGACGCGGTCACGGGTGCGGCTGCCCACGCCCAGGGTCTGGGCCGCGCTCCAGAAGCCGTGCCGGACGTGCAGGCCGAGGGCGAGCATCGCGACGATGTAGATGACGTTGCCGTACCAGGTGGAGAAGGTGTCCACGACGTTCTGGTACGGGTGGCCGGGCTGGAAACCGGTGTGCACCGTGCCGGTCGTCAGGTCGAGGATGTGCCAGACGATGAACAGCCCGAGGATGACGCCGCCCCACCGCATGGTGCGCGTGGCGTAGGAGGTGCGTGCCTTCTTGTGCACGTACTTGCTCGGCCGTGCCCTGATGTCGCGCCGGCTGAGCTGGTACGCCGAGGTGGCGTGTGCGACGACGGCGACGACCAGCACGACGCGGACGAGCCAGAGCGTCCACTCGTAGTGCATGAACGGCTCGCCGACCGTGCGCAGCCAGTGCGCGTAGTGGTTGAACTCGCCCGCCCCGAAGAAGATCTTCAGGTTTCCGATCATGTGGACGACCAGGTACAGCAGCATGATCAGACCGCTGACCGCCATCACGGTCTTCTTGCCGACGGTGGAGTCCCACACGGTGCGTGCGAAGGACGGCCGCCGGTCCGTCCGCGTTGCCAGAGCCATGGAACAGCACGCTACGGACTCCGGGTCCGATCGGTCCAAGACATGGTCCGGCTTGACTCCATAGACTGAGGCTATGGTGGGAGCATGCAGTTCCAGCAGCTCCAGTACTTCGTGGCCGTCGCCGAGACCCGGCACTTCACCCGGGCCGCCGATCTGGTCCACGTCGCCCAGCCATCACTGTCACAGCAGATCAAGGCGCTGGAGCGGGAGTTGGGCGCGGACCTGTTCCTGCGCGCTCGGGGCAACATCACGCTCACGGACGCCGGGGAGGCGCTCCTCCCGCTGGCCCGCCGCATCCTGGCCGACGCGGACACGGCCCGGCACGAGGTGCAGGAACTGGTGCAGCTGCGCAGCGGCCGGGTGCGACTGGGTGCCACGCCGAGCGTGTGCACGGGCCTGCTGCCGGACGTGCTGCGGGCCTTCCACGACCGCTACCCGGGGATCCGGCTGCTGATCGAGGAGGGCGGATCGCACGACCTGGTGCGCGAACTCGCGCGCGGGGCGCTGGATCTGGCGCTGGTGGTGCTTCCGCTGCCGACGCCGTCACCGGCGCTGACGACGGTGGAGCTGCTGCGGGAGGACCTTGTCGTGGTCTCCTCCCCGGACGCGCCGAGGCCGGGTCAGGGACGGCGCACCGTCCGGGTCTGCGACCTGGAGAGTGAGCGGCTGGTGATGTTCCGGCACGGGTACGACCTGCGCGAGCTGACCGTGGCGGCGTGCCGGGCCGAGGGGTTCGAACCCGATTTCGCCGTCGAGGGCGGGGAGATGGACGCGGTGCTGGGCTTCGTGCGAGCCGGGCTGGGCGTCGCCGTGGTGCCCCGGATGGTGGCGGCGAGGTCGGGCCGCGGCCTGCGGGTGACGCCTCTGGCCCGGCCCGGCCTGCACCGGACGATCGCGCTGGCCCACCGCAGCGACGTGGCGCCGCCCCGGGCCGCGCGGGAGTTGCAGCGGATGCTGCTGGAGCGGTGAGCCTCGCGGGGCGTGACGGCGCCAGGACGCCGGGCTCGCCGTACGGCTGCGGCTACCGCACCGGGGGGTGGCCGGCGGCCGGCCGGTGGGAGGACGCCAGGTGCAGGAGTTCGTCGACCGGCCACTGGTCGTAGGCGTGCTCGCCGTACTTGACCGCGAGGACCCGGCCGTCGGTGCCGATCAGGAAGTCGGCGGGCAGTCCCAGCCTGCCACCGGGCTGGCCCGCCGCGGGGAAGCGCTCGCGGCCTCGGACGACCTCCCACCCGCCGCGGAACACCGCCCCGATCACCGGCCCCCAGGCACGTGGGCTGAGCAGCGCGCGAGGAGCCGACTCGACACCGAACTCGGCGTACAGCCGCTTGTCGGGGTCGGCGACGACCGCGAAGGGCAGGTCGCCGGTGTGCCGGCGCAGCTCCTCGGCGGGCGAGTGGAAGACCACGACCTCACGCACCCCGGCGGCCTCGATCTCCGCATGCCGGCGGACCACCGACCGCAGGTGCAGATGGCACACCGGGCACCCGGCGAACCGCCGGAACTGCAGGTGCACCAGACGCTCGGGGTCGGGGACGGCCACGGGACCGCCGCCGACCGTGGCGAGGTGACGTGCGGCGACGGGGGAGCCGGGCCGTAACGGCCGTGCGGGCATACGCATGAGCATGGGCGCTCCTTCGTAGGTGTACGGCGTACTCTTACGGAGGGTAAGCGTATGCCGTACACCTCACAAGGTAGGCGTATGCCGTACGCTGATCGTCGTCATGCCACGTCCCCGCTCACTCAGCCACGCCCGCCTGGCCTCGGCCGCCCTCGCCGTGATCGACCGCGACGGGCTCGCCGGGCTGTCCATGCGCTCGGTCGCGAAGGAGCTCGGCATGAGCACCATGGCGCTCTACCGTTACGTGGACGACCGGGAGGAGCTGGAAAGGCTCGTCGTCGACCTCGTGCTCGACACCGTGGACACCGAGCCGCCCGGACCCGAGATGCCCTGGCAGCAGCGCATGGAGGTGCTGATGGGACGGCTGCGCGACGCGGTGGCCGCCCATCCGGAGATCGTTCCCCTGACCGTCGCCCACCGGCACCGGTCCCTGGCCGGGCTGCGCTGGTCGGAGTCCGTGCTCGGCGTGCTCACGGAGGCGGGGTTCGACGGCGATCGGCGGGTGATCGCGCTGCGGGGCCTGGTCGGGTACCTCATCGGCGCCATCCAGCTGGAGCACCTCGGGCCGCTGTCCGGAGAGGGCACGGTCGCCATCGCCGAGCTGCCGCCCGACGCCTTCCCCCGCATGGCCGAGACCGCCCGTCACGCCCGGAAGGTCAGCGCCGACCGGGAGTTCACGGGCGGTCTCGCACTGCTGCTGCGCGGGCTGGACGCCTGATCCGGCTCCGCGCAGCGGCCCGGGGCATCACCCCGTGGCGTCCACCAGCGCCAGTTCGTGCAGCCGCTCCGGCGGGCCGGGCCTCGCGTAGTACCAGCCCTGGGCCGTGTCGCAGCCGAGGACGCGCAGTTGGTCGGCCTGGGCTCCCGTCTCCACGCCTTCCACCGTCACCGCCAGGTCCAGGCTGTGGGCCAGGGAGACGATCCCCTCGACGATCTTCAGGTCGACGGGGTCCGCCGGGAACTGCTGCATGCTCTGCGTGAAGGACCGGTCCAGCTTCAGGATGCTGACCGGCAGCCGGCGCAGGTTGGCGAGGTTGGAGTAGCCCGTCCCGAAGTCGTCGAGGGCGATGTCGACACCCATCTCCGCCAGCCGCCGCAGCGGCTTGAGCAGATCGTCGTCCGCCCCGATCAGCGCCGACTCCGTGACCTCCAGGCACAGCGCGTCCGGCTCCACGCCCGTGCGCTCCAGGATGTCGACCGTGTCCTGCACCAGTCCGGGATGGGTCAACTGGCACGGCGACAGGTTGACGTTGATCCGCAGCGGCCCCACCGCCTCGGCGCCGCCCTGCAGTTCCCGCCACTCGCGTGCCTGGCGCACCGACTGCTCCAGTACCCACCTGCCCAGCGGCACGATCAGGCCGGTGTGCTCGGCGAGCGGGATGAACCGGTCCGGCCCGAGCACCCCGTGCTGCGGGTGCAGCCAGCGCACCAGGGCCTCGGCGCCCCGGACACTGCCGTCGCCGAGATGCACCAGCGGCTGGTACTCGATGAAGAACTCGCCCCGCTCCAGCGCCGTCGGCAGCGCCGTGGTCAGCCCGTGCCGCGTGATGGCCCGGGCGTCCGCCTCCGGGTCGGCGAGTTCGAACCGGTTGCCGCCCGCCGACTTGGCCCGGTACATGGTGATGTCCGCGCTGCGCAGCACCTCCGCCGGGCTGCGCTCCCCGGCCGGGCCCTCGACGATGCCGATGCTGCCGCGCACGGTGAGCTCCCGGCCGTCCACACTGACCGGCGCCAGCAGCGCGTTCATGATGCGCCCGGCGAGCTCGTCGACGTCGCGCTGGGTGTCGGGCCCGGTGGTCAGCGCCACGAACTCGTCACCGCCGAGCCTGGCGACCATCTCGCCCGGTGCCGTGGCGCAGGACTGCAGCCGGTCGGCGACCTCCACCAGCAGCCGGTCCCCGGCCGCGTGGCCGAGGCTGTCGTTGATGGTCTTGAAACCGTCGAGGTCCAGATAGCACAGCCCGAACCGCTGGCCTTCCCCGGCGCCCAGCGCCTTCTCCAGGCGCTCGAAGAAGAACGTGCGGTTCGGCAGCCCGGTCAGCGCGTCGTGCGTGGCCTCGTAGCGCAGCCGCAGATTGAGCAGCCGCCGCTCGGTGGTGTCCTCCATGAGGGCGAGCTGGTACTGCGGATCGCCGTCGGCGTCGCGCAGCAGGGAGACCGTCAGGTTGGTCCACAGGACGGTTCCGTCGGGACGGTAGAACGCCTTCTCCAGGTGGTAGTGCTCCCGTTCGCCCCGCACGAGTTCGTCGTAGAGCCGCCAGGTCTGCGGAGCGTCGTCGGGATGGGTCCACTCCCGGACGTTGCGGCTGCGCAGCGTCTGCTCGGAGACTCCGAACATGCGCAGCAGCGCGCCGTTGACCTGCAGTATGTTCCCCTCGAGATCGGCCATGCCGATTCCTATGGCCGCGCCCTCGAAGACGGCGCGGAAACGCGCCTCGCTCGCATGCAGGGCCTGCGCCACCACGCCCTGCGCCTGGAGGGCGGCCTGCGCGATGGCCTCCTGCTCGGCCAGGGTCCGCTCGCGCAGCGCCCGGGCGAAACCGGCCGCCATCGCGTGCTGGAGCCGCGCGCACCGGGCCCGCAGGTCCTCCTGGTCGCCGTCGCCCCCGCAGTACAGGACGAGGTAGGCGTCGACGCAGTCCAGGGTGCGGCTGAGCGCCTCCGGATCGGTGCAGTGCACGTCCACCAGGGCGGCCCCGACCGCCCTGCCCGCCTCGGAGTCGAAGCTCCGGGCCAGCAGTGCCTCGCTCAGCCGCCGCGCCTGGGGCAGCAGTTGCGCCTCGAACTCGGGCCGGGTCGACGACGTCGAGGTCACCGGGAAGACGGCCCGGCTCCAGATCGTCGCGAACCGGCGCAGTCTGTCCTCCGGCCCGTCCGGTTCCGCGGTCACGCCGTACGCCCCACGCCCGCGAACCCGGAGAACGCATACGGATCCTCGTCCTCCGGTTCGGTGTCGGGCCGCCAGAGCGGCGGCGGCACCAGTCCGGGTTCCACCATGTCGTACCCCTCGAAGAACCGCGCGATCTCCTCGCGCGAGCGCATGATCAGCGGGTTGCGGATGTCCCTGTACACGTCCACCGCACCCCCGGCCCGCTCCGGCGGCAGCGGGATCCCCTCGTAGGAGGCGTGGGTGAGCACGAGCAGGCTGCCGGGCGCGAGCGCCTCGCCCAGTTCGGCCACGGCCCCGTACGGGTCGTCCTCGTCCTCCACGAAGTGCAGTATGGCAACGAGGAGCAGCGCCACTGGCTGATTCAGGTCGATCAGCCGCTCCACCTCGGGGCTGCGCAGGATCTCCTGGGGCTTGCGCAGGTCCGCGGCGACCACGCCCGTGTCCTCGTTGCCCTCCAGGACCGCCTGGCTGTGCGCCACGGCCACCGGGTCGTGGTCGACGTACACCACGCGGGCGCCGGGGCGGGCGGCCTGCGCCTCCTCGTGCACATTGCCGAAGGTGGGGATGCCGGAACCGATGTCGAGGAACTGGGAGATGCCCTGGGCGGCCGCGTGGCGCACGGCGCGGCGCATGAACGCGCGGTTCGCCTGCATGACCTTGGGAAGTCCCGGCATGAACTCCATGGCCCTGCGGGCCGCTTCCCGGTCGACCTCGAAGTTGTGCGATCCGCCCAGGTAGTAGTCGTACATCCGGGAAACGCTGGGCACCGAGATGTCGATGCTCCGTGGGGCCCAGGCGGGACGCTCCATCTATCTCTCCAAGGCGTAGGCGATCCGGTGTTCGAGCAGAGGCTACTGATCGCCCGCCAACGGAGCGACCCGAAACGGAAATTGACCATCCGTTCCCGGTCACTGCCTGCGGCACGTGCCGAATTGATACCCCTGCGCATGCCCTTCGAACATATGACGAACAGTGTCCGGGGCATTCCGGAGAGTTCCGGTTCGGGAGGGGGAGAGTGTCAGGAATTCGATGAGTTCAGGTGAAGCACGGCAAAACGGTCCACCCCTCCGTGGGGCACGGAGGGGTGGACCGGGTCTGCGCTTCGGGTGGACGAGCTGATCAACCCTGGGGAGGTTTCTCTACTTCTCCGAGGCGCCGACCAGCTTTCCGTCGGGCCGGACGGCATACCAGGTGCCGCCTACGCCCTGGCCGTTGGTGTCGCCGGGGGCCTTGTCGCCGGCGAAGGTGTAGATGGGCGAGCAGTTGATGGTCTGCTGCTGACCCTCGCCGTCGGTCCGGTCGAAGATCATGTAGCCCTTCTTCTGGATGCCCTTGGTGTCGGCGAAGTCGACGGGCTCCACGAGCGGCCACTTGGCCAGGCACTCACCGGTGCAGTTGGAGACCGGCTTGGGCCAGGCCTCGTCCTTCTTGAACCGGTAGACGGTCATGCCGTTCTTGTCGACGACGATCTCGCCGAGCTTGGGGTCCTTGCGCGTGGACAGCCCGGCCTGGGCCGCTTCGCCGCCGCCCTCCGCGCCGGCCTCGGCACCGCCCTGCGCCTTCTTGCCGTCGGGGGCGAGC
>NZ_JBEOXI010000153.1:0-20754 GCF_040296465.1 Streptomyces sp. NPDC002130 | reverse complement strand
TGCTCCTTCTTGCCGAAGTACGCGCTGAGTGAGGCGTCGTCCTCTCGGGCGAACCGCTTGCCGTGCAGGTCCCGGTCCTCCTCGTACGCCATGAAGGGCACCGCGTAGCCGCAGCTGTCGCGGACCCGTTCGGCGGTGACGACGATGATCGCGCGCAGGCCGTGCTGCGCCGGGTCGATGTCCGGGAAGTGCGCGAGCAGTTCCCCGAAGCGGGGGTCGTCGCGGAAGACCGGCTCACCTCTGCCGTGCAGGCGGACGATGTTCGGCGGGCCCTGGAAGGCGCACCACATCAGGGTGATCCGCCCGTTCTCCCGCAGATGGGCGATGGTCTCGGCGTTGGAACCGGCGAAGTCGAGGTAGGCCACCGTGAGCTCGTCGAGCACCGCGAAGGAGCCTGTGAGGCCCTTGGGGGAGAGGTTGACCGTGCCGTCGGCGGCCAGGGGCGCGGTGGCGGTGAAGAAGACCGGCTGCGCCTCGATGAACGTGCGGAGCCGGCCGTCTATGCGCTCATAAGTCTTTCCCATGTCGACCGATTATGGCCGCAGGTCCTTCGACTGTCTAAGGAATTGCGGGGTCCGGTCACCTCTGCCGGACCCCGCGCGCGGACGTCTGCGTGGCCGCCCCGGCCGGCGCTCCAACGGGGCGGCCACAGCGCCTGTCATCTCACTTGTTGAGCGTGCAGGCGGCCAGGGAGTCCAGGCCCTGGGGCTTCGCGGCGGTCCGGCCGATGGCGGTGGCGATGCGGTTGACGGTCGAGACGCGCTTGTCCTTGAGGGGGCCGAGGATGGCGTTCTGGACGAAGTTGGGGCCGCCCTGGCCGACGGTGTTCACCAGGCGGGTGTTGGCTTCCCGGATCTGGGTGTCGAGGAGGGCGAGGTTGCGGTCGACCTCGGCCTTGGCGGAGGCGGGGACGGCCGGGAGCTTGGAGCGGACGTCCGGGCAGGTGATCGTGCCGGCGGCGGCGTTGCCGCCATTACCCGCGTTGCCGGCGTTACCTGCATTGCCGGCGTTCCCGGCGTTCCCTGCATTGCCGGCGTTGCCCGCGTTACCGGTGTTCCCGCCCGCCTGCGGCTTGCCGGCCGCGCCGCCGCCCGCGTTGGTGCCCGCGGCGTTCAGCGTGCAGGTGGCCAGGGAGTCCAGGCCCTGGGGCTTCGCGGCGGTCCGTCCGATGGCGGTGGCGATGCGGTTGACGGTCGCGACGCGCTTGTCCTTGAGGGGGCCGAGGATGGCGTTCTGGACGAAGTTGGGGCCGCCCTGGCCCACGGTGTCGACCAGGCGCTTGTTGGCTTCCTGGATCTGCGTGTTGAGCAGGGTGAGGTTGCGGTCGACCTCGGCCTTGGCGGAGGCGGGGACCGCCGGCAGCTTGGAACGGACGTCCGGGCACGTGATGGTGCCGGGACCCGCCAGCGTCCGGGCGTTCTTGGCGCCGCTGTCGGGCGACTCCCCGGCGAGGGCGAAGCCGGCGATCACCGTGCCGGACAGTGCCACCGCGGCGGCGCCGCCGATGAACGTGACGCGACGCTTGTTGTACTTAGGAAGAGCCCTGGACATGCGGATGCCTCACTAGGGGGTCGGGGTGACGTCGGTGTCGAACGCGGCGCCTGCGTTCGGCGAGAGGTACGGGTAAGCGGTTTCCCGCGTTCAAAGGATCTTCAAATTCCTCTCACCTGGCCGGAATCCGCTCCCCGGCCCCGTTGAATTGACGAATCATGCAGAGCTCTGCATACTCATGCATGACGGTGAGGCACATCCACACCCCTTGAGGAGCACGCAGGTGAGCAGCAACAGCGGTGACGTCCGGCTCTGGGGCGGTCGTTTCGCCGACGGTCCCGCCGAGGCCCTGGCGAAGCTGTCCGCGTCCGTCCACTTCGACTGGCGTCTCGCGCCGTACGACATCGCCGGTTCTCGCGCCCACGCGCGCGTGCTGCACAAGGCGGGCCTGCTCACGGAGGACGAGCTGACCCGTATGATCGCCGGTCTCGACCAGTTGGAGGCGGACGTCGCCGACGGCTCCTTCGTGGGCACGATCGCCGACGAGGACGTCCACACCGCACTGGAGCGCGGCCTGCTGGAGCGCCTCGGCCCCGACCTGGGTGGCAAGCTGCGCGCGGGCCGCTCCCGCAACGACCAGGTCGCGACCCTCTTCCGCATGTACCTGCGGGACCACGCCCGGATCGTCGGCGGCCTGATCGCCGAGCTCCAGGACGCGTTGATCGGCCTGGCCGAGGCCCACCCCGACGTGGCGATGCCCGGCCGCACGCACCTCCAGCACGCCCAGCCCGTCCTGTTCGCCCACCACGTCCTGGCCCACGTCCAGTCCCTCTCCCGGGACGCGGAGCGGCTGCGCCAGTGGGACGCCCGTACGGCGGTCTCGCCCTACGGCTCCGGCGCCCTGGCCGGCTCCTCCCTCGGGCTGGACCCGGAGGCGGTGGCCAAGGACCTCGGCTTCGAGCACGGCTCGGTCGGCAACTCCATCGACGGGACGGCCTCCCGGGACTTCGTCGCCGAGTTCGCCTTCATCACGGCGATGATCGGCGTCAACCTCTCCCGGATCGCCGAGGAGGTCATCATCTGGAACACGAAGGAGTTCTCCTTCGTGACCCTGCACGACGCGTTCTCGACGGGCTCGTCGATCATGCCGCAGAAGAAGAACCCGGACATCGCCGAGCTGGCCCGCGGCAAGTCGGGCCGCCTGATCGGCAACCTCACCGGCCTGATGGCCACGCTCAAGGCCCTCCCGCTCGCCTACAACCGCGATCTCCAGGAGGACAAGGAGCCGGTCTTCGACTCCATCGACCAGCTGGAGGTCCTGCTCCCGGCCTTCACCGGCATGATGGCCACCCTCACCGTCCACCGCGAGCGCATGGAGGAACTGGCCCCGGCCGGCTTCTCCCTCGCCACGGACATCGCCGAGTGGCTGGTGAAGCAGGGCGTGCCGTTCCGCGTGGCCCACGAGGTGGCGGGGGAGTGCGTCAAGGCCGCCGAGGCCGAGGGCAAGGAGCTGGACGAGCTGACGGACGACCAGTTCGCGAAGATCTCCAGCCACCTGACCCCCGAGGTGCGGACGGTCCTGAACGTCCCCGGCGCCCTGGCCTCCCGCAACGGCAGGGGCGGAACGGCCCCGAGCGCGGTCGCCGTCCAGCTGGCAGAGGTGAAGGCCGACGTGGCGGCCCAGCACGAGTGGGCAGTGGCCAAGAAGCAGGCCTGACGGAATCGCCCCTCAGGGGCGCGGGGAACCGCGCGAACGAGCGAAGACGACCCGCACGCGCCGAAACACCGCAACGGTCGAGGTCCGGGGCGAAGGCCATCGCAGGTTACGTTGTTCGGAAGCCACCGGAGCCGACCGAACGGAGCCGACGATGCCCTTCGCCCGCCTGGCCACAGCGACCACCCCCACCTGCCACATCGGCCTCGGCCTCGCCGCCGTCGGGCGCCCCGGCTACATCAACCTCGGCCGGGACGAAGACCTCCCTTCGGAGCGCACGGTCGATGCCCTACGGGAACGCACCCACGAACTCCTCGACGCCGCCTACGCCCAGGGCGTCCGCTACTTCGACGCGGCCCGCTCCTACGGCCGCTCCGAGGAGTTCCTCGCCGACTGGCTGAAGGACAGGCCCGGCCTCGACGACATCGTCGTCGGCAGCAAGTGGGGCTACACCTACACCGCTGACTGGTCCACCGACGCCGAGAAGCACGAGGTCAAGGACCACACCCTCGCCACCTACGAACGGCAGCGCGCGGAGAGCGACGCCCTGCTCGGCGACCGGCTCGACCTCTACCAGATCCACTCGGTGACCCCGGACAGTCCGGCCCTGACCGACAAGGAACTGCACGCGAAGCTCGCCGAAGCCGCCGCGCAGGGTCTCACCGTCGGGTTCTCCACCAGCGGCCCCGCCCAGGCGGACGCCATCCGCGCCGCCCTCGCCGTGACGGTCGACGGCGAACCCCTTTTCCGTACCGTGCAGTCCACGTACAACGCGCTGGAGACCTCCGCCGCCCCCGCGCTCGCCGAGGCGCACGACGCCGGACTCACCGTGATCGTCAAGGAGGGCATGGCCAACGGCCGGCTCGCCGGGCCGCACGCCCCGGACGCCGTGCGGGAGATCGCCGAGCGGACCGGGCTGGGTTGCGACGCCGTCGCGCTGGCCGTCATCCTGCGGCAGCCCTGGGCCGGTGTCGTCCTCTCCGGCGCCGCCACCACCAACCAGCTCGCCTCGAATCTGCACGCGGCGGTCGTCGACCTCGACGAGGACCAGCTGGCCCGCCTCGCCACGCTGGTGGAGGAGCCGCACGCGTACTGGGAGCGGCGCGCACAGCTGCCCTGGCACTGAGCGGCGTTCGCCCGCACTCTGTGCAGCCGTGAGCCACGCACGCCCCGAATGAGACACTCATGTCTCATGTGGGGTACGCTTGTCTCATGGCTGTCGATCCTGAGCACGTGCTGCGCGCCGCCGCGGCCCTGCTGACCCGCAAATCCACCGCGACCATGGACGAGGTCGCCAAGGCCGCCGGAATCAGCCGGGCCACGCTGCACCGGCACTTCGCCGGACGTGACGCCCTCGTCCGGGCGCTGGAGGCGCTCGGCATCGCGGAGTGCGAAGCCGCTCTGGACGCGGCCCGGCTCGACGAGGGCTCGGCGGGTGACGCCGTACGCCGACTGGTCGGGGCCATCGAGCCCGCCGCCGGGCTGCTCGCGTTCCTCTACACCGAGAACCAGCTGTTCGAGGGCGAGGAGCAGAACGCCGGCTGGGCCACGATCGACGACCGGATCTCCGCCCTGTTCCGGCGCGGCCAGCTCGGCGGTGAATTCCGCATCGACCTCACGCCCGCCTGGCTCACCGAGGCGCTCTACGGCCTGATGGCCTCCGGCGCCTGGATGGTGCACAGCGGCAAGGGCGCCCCCAAGGACTTCCAGCACATGATCGTCGAGCTGTTGCTCGGCGGCGCACTCAGAAGAGAGGAATCATGACCAGCACCCTGCAGCCGGCGAAGACCACCGAGGCGGTCGAGCGCCCGGGCCGCTGGCTCGCGCTCGGCGTCCTCGTGCTCGCCGTGCTGCTGGTGGCCGTCGACGCGACCGTCCTCGGTCTCGCGACCCCCTACATCAGCGAGGACCTGAAGCCCTCCGGCACCCAGCTGCTGTGGATCGGCGACGTCTACTCGTTCGTCATCGCCGGTCTGCTCGTCTCCATGGGCAGCCTCGGCGACCGGATCGGCCGCAAGCGGATCCTGCTGATCGGTGCCACGGCGTTCGGCGCGATGTCCGTCATCAACGCCTACGCCACCACGCCCGAGATGATGATCGTCGCGCGGGCGCTGCTCGGCATCGCCGGAGCGACCCTGATGCCGGCCACTCTCGCCCTGATCCGCAACCTCTTCCACGACCCCCGCGAGCGCAGCCTCGCCGTCGGCATCTGGGGCGCCACCGCGTCCGCCGGTACGGCCGTCGGCCCGATCGTCGGCGGGTTCCTGCTGGAGCACTTCTGGTGGGGCTCGGTCTTCCTGATCAACCTGCCGGTGATGGCCGTCCTGGTCCTCGTCGGGATCAAGCTGCTGCCCGAGTCGCGCACCGCGAACCCCGGCCCCTGGGACCTGGTCAGCGTCGTGCTGTCGCTGGTCGGGATGATCGGCGTGGTGTACGCGATCAAGGAGGCCGCCACCCACGGTTTCGGGTGGAGCACCCTGGCGGCGGGGCTGCTGGGCGCGGCCGCCCTGTACGGATTCGTCCGCCGTCAGCTCAGGCTGCCGACCCCGCTGCTGGACATGCGGCTGTTCCGCCACCGCGGCTTCAGTGGGGCGGTGCTGGCGGACCTGCTGACCATCCTCGGCCTGTCCGGGCTGGTGTTCTTCCTCTCCCAGTACCTGCAACTCGTGCAGGGCAGGCGCCCGTTCGAGGCCGGGCTGGCCGAACTGCCCGCGGCGGTCGGCGCGGTGGTGGCCGGACTGATCGCGGGCCGTGTGGCCAGGCGCTTCTCGGTGCGGGCCGTCGTCTCCGGGGGCCTCGCGGCCATCGGCCTCGCGCTGGCCGCGCTCACGGTGCTCGACCAGTCCACCGGCTACCCGCTGCTCGGGACCGCGCTGCTGGTGGTCGGCGTCGGCGCCGGCTTCTCGTTCACCGTGACCGCCGACGTGATCCTCTCCAGCGTGCCCAAGGAGCAGGCGGGCTCCGCGTCCGCCGTGTCCGAGACGGCGTACGAACTCGGTGCCGCGCTCGGTATCGCCGCGCTGGGCTCCATCGTGACCGGTGTCTACCGCGACTTCACCGGCCCCGCGGGCACACCGGCCGCGGCCCACGAGTCGCTGGGCGGCGCCGTCGAGGCGGCCGCGGGCATGCCCGCCCACAGCGCCGCCACGATGCTGGACGCGGCCCGCACGTCCTTCGTCGACGGCCTGGCCCTGGCGGCGGGCGCGGGCGCGACGGTCCTGCTGGCAGCGGCGGTGGCGGCGTGGTTCCTGCTGCGGGGCCAGAAGCTGGAAGGCGACACAACAAAACCCGCCTGAGGGCGACGCCCTCAGGGGCGCGGGGAACTGCGCGAGAACGGGCACGGGGCTGCACGCTGCCACGCCTTGGAGGTCATGCCCTCAGGGGCGCGGGGAACTGCGCGAACTCGAGCACGGGGCCGCACGCTGCCACGCCCTGGAGGGCATGCCCTCAGGGGCGCGGGGAACTGCGCGAACTCGAGCACGGGGCTGCACGCAGCCACGCCCTGGAGGTCATGCCCTCAGGGGCGCGGGGAACTGCGCGACCAGCCCCCACAACCCGCAGCCGCCGACAGCCCGAGCCCGCCGCCCGCCCGCCGCGCCCCGGAAAAACCTACGCCGCTTCCTTCGCCTTGCTCGCGTACATGTCCACGTACTCCTGCCCGGACAACCGCATGACCTCGGCCATCACCGAGTCGGTCACGGCCCGCAGCACGTACCGGTCCCGGTCCATCCCCTCGTACCGGGAGAACTCCATCGCCTCACCGAACCGCACCGTGACCTTGCCGGGACGGGGCAGCCCCGCCCCACCCGGCTGCAACTTGTCCGTGCCGATCATGGCGAAGGGCACCACGGGCGCACCCGTCATCAGGGTCAGCCGGGCGATCCCCGTCCGCCCCCGGTACAGCCGCCCGTCGGGCGAGCGCGTCCCCTCCGGGTAGATGCCGAACATGCGGCCTTCCTCCAGCACGCGCCGCCCGGTCATCAGCGCCGCGACACCACCCCGGCCACCGTCCCGGTCCACCGGGATCATGCCGACGCCGGTGAAGAACCATGCCATCAGCCGGCCCTTGAGCCCCTTGCCGGTGACGTACTCGTCCTTGCCGATGAAGACGACCTGACGGTCACAGACCAGCGGCAGGATCATCGAGTCGATGAACGTCAGGTGGTTGCCGGCCAGGATGACCGGGCCATCACCGGGAATGTGCTCCGCACCCTCCACCTGTGGGCGGAACATCAGGCGCATGATCGGGCCGAGCACTGCCTTGATGAGCACGAAGCGGGACAACGGACCCTCCGGTGTCAAGGGGTTCTGTATGAGTCTGTGCAGGTGAGGACGATACTCGTGGCCCCGGCCATCGCGCACATCGGGCACGGCGACTTCACCGAGGCCTTACGCACTGTTGACGCGCGTTTACCTGCGGTGGCGCACCGACGACGGTACGAAACGCGGCCGACATGCTGTGACACACGTCGCCCCGGAGCCCACCGCACGCGTTCCCAGAACGGCCGGGCCGAATCGAACAGACACGACGAACCGTCAAATCATCCTCCTCACCAGCCACTACGACATCCGACGTCACCCGCGTGTTCCGCCCGGGGTCTCCCACTCGTCATGTACGCGCCCCTACGATCGGCGCGCACGGACGAGCCGAACCGGCAGAGAGGGCGCTCATGGGAACGCGGGAGTCGAACGAAGAAACGAGTGGTACCGGACGGCGGGCCCTGCTCGGCGCAGCGGTGCTCGGCGCCGGCGGAGCGGTCCTCGGCATGGCCGGCACGGCGCGCGCCGACAGCGCCCGGCACGACGGCGGACACGGCGGAGTCAAGAGCTTGCCCAGGCCGACGATCATCGGCCATCGCGGCGCCAGCGGCTATCGCCCCGAGCACACCTTCGGTTCGTACCAGCTGGCCCTCGACCTGGGTGCCGACATCGTCGAGGCGGGCGACCTGGTCCCGACCAGGGACGGGCACCTGGTCTGCCGTCACGAGCCGGAGATCGGCGGCACCACGGATGTCGCCGACCACCCCGAGTTCGCCGGCCGAAAGAAGACCAAGCTGCTCGACGGCGTCTCCACCACCGGCTGGTTCACCGAGGACTTCACGCTCGCCGAGCTGAAGACGCTGCGTGCGGTCGAGCGCATCCCGGCCAACCGCCCCCACAACACGCTCTACAACGGCCGCTGGGAGATCCCCACCTTCGAGGAGGTCCTCAGGTGGCAGGACGAGCAGACCCGCAAGCGCGGCAAGCAGGTGTGGATCTACCCCGAGCTCAAGCACCCGACCTACTTCCGCAAGCAGGGCCTCCCCCTGGAGGAGCGGGTCGCCAAGCTGCTGGGCAAGTACCGCAAGGACCGGCGCACCTCCCCGGTCATCCTCCAGTCCTTCGAGCCGACCAGCGTCCAGCGCCTGCACAAGCTCGTCGACAACCCGCTGGTCGTCCTGCTGTCCTCGGCGGGCTCCCGCCCCTGGGACTTCGTCGAGACCGGCGACCCTCGCACGGTCGCCGACCTGGTCAAGCCGGCCGGCCTCAGGGAGATCGCCTCCTACGCGCAGGGCATCGGCCCGACCCTGGACCTGGTCGTCCCGCGCGACGCCCAGGGCAGGCTCACCCAGCCGACGACGCTCGTCTCCGACGCGCACAAGGTGGGCCTGATCCTGCACCCCTACACCATGCGCAACGAGAACCCCTTCCTGCCCGCCGACTTCCGCAAGGGCACGGACCCGGACGCCTACGGTGATGTCTTCGGTGCCTACAAGGCGTACTTCGCGACGGGCATCGACGGCGTCTTCACCGACCAGCCCGACACGGGTCTGCTGGCCCGCGAGGACTTCACCGGCTGAGCCGCGTCAACGTCCGCGTACACACCACCTGGTCGAGTGAGCTTCGGCCGCCCGGGCAACCCGCCGCCCGGGCGGCCGCGTCGCTCCGCATATGACGCACGACCTGGTCACCGCTCTGCGCCCGCTGCTCACCGCCGAGGCCTCCGCCGAGGCATATTCCACCGGAACCGAGCCGGGTGACCTGGAGCAGGCGGTCTGGCTCCGTCTGCTGGAGCGGCTCGACGCCGAAGGGCCGCCGCTCGATCCCGAGCGGTGGCTCCGCCGTGCCGTCCGCTCCGAGGTGCGCCGCACCCGCCGTACGAGCCGCCTCGAACGGCCGTACTCCGGTGAACCGGTCGACGACGGGGACCGCGACCCCGAACAGCTCGCCCTCACCGCGGCCCGGGGCCGGGCCCTGCGCGAGGCCGGGCGCCGCCTCCCGGGCCGCTGCCCGCGGCTGATGGAGGCCCTGCTCTCGCCTGAGGACCTGACATACCGGGAAATCGCAGGGGAGTTGGGTATCTCACAGGGGAGTCTTGGCCCGGAACGTTCCAGATGCCTGGGATGTCTCAGGAGATTACTGACGCCGGAGGTTGCGGCCCGCTGAGGACGGGGATAGGAGTGGGGACGACAGGTGATCAGATGAGCGGGAGGCGTGCGCACATGGGCATGAGCGTGACCATCTCTGCGGCGACCGAGCAGGACGCGGAGCAGATCTTCAGGCTGCAGTACCTGTGCTTCCAGCCGGAGGCGGCGCTGTACGGGAACTACCGCATCGACCCGCTCGTCCAAACCCTCGACTCGGTCCGCGAGGAGGTCACCCGCGACTGCGTCTTCGTGGCCCGGCTCGGTGAGGAGGTCGTCGGCTCGGTCCGGGGCTCGGTCACCGAGGACGGAGCCGCCGGCATCGGCAAGCTCTGCGTCCACCCCCGCCTCCAAGGGCACGGCATCGGCGCCCGCCTGCTCCGGGCAGCCGAATCGGCCCTCGCCGACCAGCACGGCGCCACCCGCTTCCGCCTCCACACCGGCCACCGCAGCGAGGGCAACCTCCGCCTCTACCGCAAGGTCGGCTACGAGACGGTGGGCACGTCCCAGGGCGCGGACGGCGTACCGATGATCGTCCTGGAGAAGCCGGCGAGTACC
This sequence comes from Streptomyces sp. NPDC002130, assembly GCF_040296465.1. Taxonomy (NCBI): domain Bacteria; kingdom Bacillati; phylum Actinomycetota; class Actinomycetes; order Kitasatosporales; family Streptomycetaceae; genus Streptomyces; species Streptomyces sp. NPDC002130. The sequence continues at coordinate 10,587 of NZ_JBEOXI010000153.1, read as the reverse complement.
TACGCAGCGACGGCTTGAGTCTCACCCCCTCAGGGGCGCGGGGAACTGCGCGCCAAGCCACACCCGGCCCGCGGCCGCCTGACGAACCTCAGGCGGCACCCTCCCGAGGCGCACCCTTCCGCAACCAGTAAATGGCGGACACCGGCAAGATCACGGGAATGAAGAGATACCCCATCCCGAAGTCCGACCACACGGTCGCGTCCGGGAAGGCGGACGGCTCGACCAACGTCCAGGTCCCCACCGTCAGCACCCCCACCAACTCGGCGACACAGCACGCCAGCGCAGCCTTCCGCGCCGTCTCCCCACCCCGCACCAACGAGTACGTGATGAACCCATACACGACACCGGCCACGGCCGACAGCGAGTAGGCGAGCGGCGCCCTGTCGAACTCCGTCGCGATCTGAAACACGGACCGCGACACCGCCCCCACGACCATCACGCCGTACAGCCACACCAGCAGCGTGCCCGGCCCGCTGATCAGCCGGCGCCGGCTCACCTCAGCCTCCCCAGATGTCATAGAGACGCACCTCCAGCACCGCCAGCACCACACCGCCGGCGGCCACCGTCACCGAACCCCACCGGGTCCGCTCGGCCAGCGACATGAAACCCGCCGCCGGGACACACGCGAACGCCCCCAGCAGATACGCCACGAAGATCGTCGTGCCCTGCTCCGGCTTCTCGCCCCGCGCGAGCAGCACGATCCCCACGATCAGCTGGACCAGCGACAGCAGCGTGACCACGGCCATCCCGATGAAGTGCCAGTCCTTCGTCGGCTGGTCGCGGTAGGCCGCCCAGCCGCACCAGGCGGCGAGCAGCAGCGCGGCGACGCCGGTCACCAGCGTCAGGGCATTCAGCATGCAGCGACCTTATTACGGCCGAAAAGGCCCCCTGCTTCCGGCCCTGGCCTGCACCGTAGGGTCGAGGGCATGACGATCCACGCGCAGGCCCTGCTGTTCGACAACGACGGAACCCTCGTCTCCTCCCTCGCCTCGGTGGACCGCTGCTGGACGCGGTGGGCCGGGGAGTACGGGATCACGGCCGAGGAGTTCGCGCGCATCGAGCTGCACGGCCGGCCGGCCGCCGAGATAGCCGCCGACCTGCTGCCCGCCGAGGTCGTGCCGGCCGCCGTCGCGCGGATCGAGGACCTGGAGGTGGAGGACGTGCCCAACGGCGGGGTGCACCTGCTGCCGGGCACCCGGGCCTTCCTCGACGTGCTGCCCGCCGAACGCTGGGCCGTCGTCACCTCGGCCACCCGGCGCCTCGCGGAGGCCCGGCTCGACGCCGTCGGCATCCTGCCCAAGACACTCGTCGCCGCCGACGACATCACCCGCGGCAAGCCCGACCCCGAGCCCTACCTGCTCGCCGCCCGCGCGCTCGGCGTCGACCCGGCGCACTGCGTCGTCTTCGAGGACGCCCCGGCGGGTCTGACGGCCGGCCGCGCCGCAGGCATGACCACCGTGGCGTTGACCACAACCCATCAGGCTCACGAACTCCACGCCGATCTCGTCGTCGAGAACCTGTCGGCCCTGTCGGCGCTGGTCACCGAGCAGGGCGTGGAGATCTCCGTACGCGGCTGACGACCCCGTACTCCCGTCCACGGCTGTCCAGCATCCGGACAGCGGAGGGCCGGTCAGGACCGTACGCGTGTTTTACTGACGACATGACCACGACGAGCGACCGCATCCCCGCGACCGAGGCGACCGTGACGCCCGGTGCTCGTTGTATGTGTCGAATGTGCGCCTTCTAGAGGGCCCCTGCACCACCCCTGAGCTCGCGCCCCGAAGCGAGACGCGGCCTGTCCGCACGCCCTGAGCGTCGCGTGACCCAGGCCGTCCCGCGCACATGTTCTCCCCGGTTCCACTCCCCAGCGAGAACCGTGTCGCGTCCCTGACCGAATGCACCTGTGCCCGGGCACACCCACGCCCGCGCACTCGACAGTGACGGAATCCCAGTGATCACCACCTCGGGCCTGACCAAGGTCTACCGTGCACGCGGCCGTGAGGTCACCGCCCTGGACGGCGTCGACCTGCATGTCCGCGAGGGCGAGGTGTACGGCGTCATCGGCCAGTCCGGCGCCGGCAAGTCCTCGCTCATCCGCTGCGTCAACCTGCTGGAACGCCCCACCTCCGGCACCGTGACCGTCGCCGGGCAGGACCTGACCGCCCTGGCCGGCCGCGGCCCGCGCGCCGGGAAGGAACTGCGTCAGGCGCGCAGCCGTATCGGCATGGTCTTCCAGCACTTCAACCTGCTGTCCTCCCGGACCGTCCAGGACAACGTCGAGCTGCCGCTGGAGATCCTCGGGAAGTCCGGGCGGGAACGCTCCCGCAAGGCGCTGGAGCTGCTCGACCTGGTCGGCCTCGCCGACAAGGCGAAGTCCTACCCCGCGCAGCTCTCCGGCGGCCAGAAGCAGCGCGTCGGCATCGCCCGCGCCCTCGCCGGCGACCCGAAGGTACTGCTGTCCGACGAGGCCACCAGCGCCCTCGACCCGGAGACCACCCGCTCGATCCTGGCGCTGCTGCGCGACCTCAACCGGCAACTCGGCCTGACCGTCCTGCTCATCACCCACGAGATGGACGTGGTGAAGTCGGTCTGCGACTCGGCCGCCCTCATGGAGAACGGGCGCATCGTCGAGTCGGGCACCGTCAGCGAGCTCCTCGCGACCCCGGGCTCGGAACTCGCCTCGGCGCTGTTCCCGCTCGGCGGCGAGGCCTCCGGCGAGGACCGCACCGTCGTCGACGTCACCTTCCAGGGCGAGAGCGCCACCCAGCCCGTCATCTCGCAACTGGCCCGCACCTACAACATCGACATATCGATCCTCGGCGCCGCCATCGACACCGTCGGCGGCCTCCAGGTCGGCCGGATGCGCATCGAACTGCCCGGACGCTACGAGGACAACGTCGTGCCCATCGGCTTCCTGCGCGAGAAGGGCCTGCAGATCGACCTCCCGGGCCACGAGTCCGTACTGGTGAAGGAAGGTGCCAAGTGACCTGGTCCGAGATGCAGCCCCTGCTGGAGCAGGCGTGTTGGGACACCCTCTACATGGTCGGCTGGTCCACGCTCATCGCCGTCGTCGGCGGACTGCCGCTCGGCATCCTGCTGGTCCTCACCGACCGCGGCGGCCTCCTGCAGAACCTCGCCGCCAACAAGGTCATCGGGCAGGTCGTGAACATCGCCCGCTCGCTGCCGTTCATCATCCTGATGGTCGCACTGATGGGCTTCACCCGCTCGATCACCGGGACGACCATCGGCGTCGAAGCCGCCATCGTGCCGCTCGCCGTCGGCGCCATCCCCTTCTTCGCGCGTCTGGTCGAGACGGCCGTCCGCGAAGTGGACCACGGGCTCGTCGAGGCCGTGCAGTCCATGGGCGGCAACACCTGGACCATCGTCCGCAAGGTCCTCGTCCCCGAGTCCCTGCCGTCGCTGATCGCCAGCACCACCACCACGATCGTCGCCCTCATCGGCTACTCGGCCATGGCGGGCACCGTCGGCGCCGGCGGCCTCGGAGACATCGCCATCCGCTACGGCTACCAGCGCTTCGAGACCCAGCTGATGTGGATCACCGTCGCGATCCTCGCCGTCGTCATCTCGGTCATCCAGTTCGCCGGCGACTACGCGGCCCGCTCCCTGCACCGCCGCGGCGCCCACTCCGGCCCCGCCCCCAAACTGCGGCTCCTCAAAGCCGCCTCCTGAACTCCCCGTTCACCCACGACGGGGTCGCACCACCGCAAGGTCAAAAGGAAAGGCACTTTTCGTGCGTAACACCGCCAAGATCACCACCGCCGCACTCGCCGCCGGAGCCCTCACCCTCGGGCTCAGCGCCTGCGGCGCGGACAGCTCGGACACCGACGGACCCCTGATCGTCGCCGCCAGCCCCGTCCCGCACGCCGAGATACTCAACTACGTCAAGGACAACCTGGCGAAGAAGGAAGGCCTCGACCTCCAGGTCAAGGAGTTCACCGACTACGTCACGCCGAACACGGCGACGCAGGACGGCTCCGTCGGCGCCAACTACTTCCAGAACAAGCCGTACCTCGACGACTTCAACAAGAAGAACGGCACCGACATCGTGCCCGTCGTCACGGTCCACCTGGAACCGCTCGGCCTCTACTCCCACAAGGTCAAGAAGGCCGACGACCTGAAGAGCGGTGCGACGGTCGCCATCCCCAACGACACGGTCAACGAGGCCCGCGCCCTCAAGCTCCTCGCCGCCAACGGGCTCATCACCCTCAAGGCGGGCGTCGGCAACGAGGCGACCCCCTCCGACATCACCAAGAACCCCAAGAACCTCAAGTTCAAGGAGCTGGAGGCGGCCCAGACGCCGCGCTCCCTCGACGACGTGGACGCAGCCGTGGTCAACGGCAACTACGCCATCGAGTCCGACCTCAAGCCGTCCAAGGACGCCCTGATCCTGGAGTCCCCGAAGAACAACCCCTACGGCAACTTCCTCGCCGTGAAGAAGGGCAACGAGGACGACCCGCGCGTGAAGAAGCTCGCCAAGCTCCTCACCTCTCCCGAGGTCAAGAAGTTCATCCAGGACAAGTACGCCGGCTCCGTGCTCGCCTCCTTCTGAGCCCACGCCAGGCACCCGCGCACGGGGTTCTTCCCCCACCCGGAGGGAAGGGCCCCGTGGTGCGGATCAGTGCTTTCATGCTGCATGCTGGGCAGTTCAGCATGCCCTGAAGGTTCACCGAAGGTTACGGAGCGGCGCATGACGAGCACCTTCCCCAACATCTCCATCAGCACGGAGCGGTTGGTGCTGCGTCCCCTTGACGAAGACGACGTCGCCTCCCTGGCCGCGATGATGAACGACGAACAGGTGGCGGCCTGGACCTCCGTCCCCCAGCCCTTCACGGAAAGCGGCGCCCGCACCTGGATCACCGAGTACGCCCCCGCGCAGCGCACCGAGGGACACGGAATCGACTTCGCCATCACCGAGTTCCTCACCCAGCGCCTGGTCGGCGTCATCCAGCTCGGCAAGACCAACTGGCACGTGCGCTCCGCCGAACTGTCGTACATCATCGCCCCCTGGGCACGCGGCGAGGGCTACGCCTCCGAGGCCGCCCTGGCCACCGCCCAGTGGCTCTTCGGGGACCAGAAGTTCGAGCGCATCGAACTGCGCACCGCGGCCGACAACACCGCCTCCCAGCAGGTCGCCCAGAAGATCGGCTGTATCAGCGAGGGCGTGCTGCGCAACGCCTGCATAGCCCGGACCCGTGCCGAGGACGGCACATGGACCGACGTACGCACCGACTTCATCGTCTGGAGCCTGCTCCCCGAGGACCTCGAGGGCGTCGGCGACCAGCTCCGCGACGGCTTCACGTCCTTCGGCGACTGGAACTGACCGGAACCACCCGGAGGACGCCGGCGACGACGGCACCGGCACTCCCCCCTTCACCTCCACCGGGTACCCTCACGGAGCCCGCCCCCGGGCTGTTCCCCACCACGCCACGCAGACGACCTGCGCAAACCCTGGAGACTGACGACGATGGCCGACCGCGTCACGGTGATCGGCTGGGACGGTTCGCCGCTGACCGCCGCGGCGAGCGCCGCCCTGAGCGCCGCCACGCTCGTGGCCGGCGCCGCCCACCACCTGGCGCTCCCCGAGGTGCCCGCCGGCGCCGAGCGCATCCGCCTCGGCAGTGTCGCCCTCGCCGCCCGCCGTATCGCCGCCCACCGCGGCACGGCCGTGGTCCTCGCCGACGGCGACCCGGGCTTCTTCGGCGTCGTACGCACCCTGCGCGCCCCCGAGTTCGGCCTCGAGGTGGAGGTCGTCCCCGCCGTCTCCTCCGTCGCCGCCGCCTTCGCCCGCGCCGGCATGCCCTGGGACGACGCACAGGTGGTCGTCGCACACCCCCGTACCCTGCGGCGCGCGGTCAACGTATGCCGCGCCCACACCAAGGTGGCGGTCCTCACCTCCCCGGGTGCCGGCCCCGCCGAACTCGGCCTGCTCCTCGAAGGAGTCCACCGCTCCTTCGTCATCTGCGAGGAACTCGGCACCGCCCGCGAACGCGTCTCCGTCGTCACCTCCGACAAGGCCGCCGACCACACCTGGCGCGACCCCAACGTCGTCATCGTCCTCGGTGGCCCGGCCCGGCCGGACACGGCGGGGGAGACCGGCGGCTGGATCTCCGGCCGCGACCCGTCCGCCGGACCGCGCGGCTGGACCCTTCCCGCCGACGCCTACGGCACGGACCTCGGCGAGGGCGAGACCCAGCTGCTGCGCGCCTCCCAACTCACCCGGCTCGGGCCCCGCGTCGGCGACCTCGTGTGGGACATCGGCTGCGGCAGCGGCGCCTTCGCCGTCGAGGCCGCCCGGGCCGGTGCCGCCGTCCTCGCCGTCGACGGCGACCGGGCCGCCTGCGCCCGCACCGACGCCACCGCGCGCCGCCTCGGCGTCCAGCTCCAGATCGTGCACGGCACCGCCCCGCACATCCTGGAGAACCTCCCCGAACCGGACGTCGTCCGCGTCGGCGGCGGGGGAGCGGCCGTCGTCTCGGCGGTCGCCGACCGCCGCCCGCAGCGCATCGTCACGCACGCCGCCACGCGCGACGCCGCCGAACTGATCGGCCGCGACCTGACCGAGCACGGCTACGGCGTCGAGTGCGCACTCCTCCAGTCCGTCGAACTCGACACCAGGGCCTGGACGGAGAAGGAACGGAGCGTCGCGTTCCTGCTCAGCGGCGTCCTGCCGAAGCGCGGCGCCTGACTCCGCGACGGTCCCCGTGATCGGTTTGTCGTACTGCGCGCGGTAGGCTGGCCGATCGCTGCACCGCACAAGGACGCCCGGCGCTTCGTCGGTCAATGTCCGGAAAACCCGCCCGTTTTGGGGTGTGTGTGGTACGGCAGAACCGGAGGACGCGCAACGTGGCGCAGTCCACAGCGGAACCGTCGCGGATCAAGCTGCCGTGGGGGTGGTTCGACCGCGACAATGCCAGTGAATGGCTTTGTCGCCTTTTCCGGGCGGACCGTTCGTGCCGCTGGGGACGCACGCTCGTTCTTCACTGCGGGGCGGTCGGTGCGCCGTTCCGGGCGAGCTGGTCGTAGGAGCACTAACCGATGGGCGAGGGGTACGCATGACCGACACCGGCCAGGTCCCGGGCGAGGGACTGCCGGAGAGCGCAGGCATGGTGGAGCAGCCGGACGCCCCCGCGCCCGGTGCGTACCCCTACCTCTCCGAGATCACCGCCGAGGACGAAGACCTGCTGCTGTTGCCGGGCGCCCAGGGCGCCTGGGGCAACGAGGTCCCGCCGCCCGCGCCGGAGCCGGTCCAGGAGGCCGTGCACCAGCCCGGCCCGCACGAGATCTCCGGCCGCGACAGCGGCTCGGTGGACCTCGGCGGCGTCCGCCTGCCCGACCCGCCGCCGATCCCGCCCATCACCCCGCGCCGGCCCCTGCACCTCGGCCCGCCGCTGCCCGACAGCTCGGCGAGCCCCGTCCGCTCCCTCGCCGACCGCGGCCCCGCCGACGCGCCGGTACGCCAGCCGTCACCGTCCTCGGCGGGTCCCGAGTATCTCGACGGCCCCCGTACGCCCGAGGCGCAGACGCAACCCGCCACGCCCTGGGGCGTACCGGCCCCGCACCCGGCCCAGGTGAGCGCCGGGGCGGCGCCTGCGGAAACGGTTGTTCCGGTAGCGGAACCGATGGGCACGGCCCAGGCGGTCGCGACCCAGGAGCCGACGGAGACGAACCACACGACACCGTCGGCTCCGGCCGCAGCCGCGCAGCCCGTTCACGCCGAGCAGCCCGCGGGCACGCCCCTGGCGACCGCCGAGCCCGAGCAGGTCGTCCCCGAGGCCGACGCGGCTGCCGCGGGTGACCCCGTGGTTCCGGGCGTGGGCCCGGCGGAGGGGCAGCCGGCTGCGGCCGTGGCCGGTCAGGCTCCTGTGGGTGTTCCCGCCGGTGCGGCTGTCCCCGCTGCCGCGGGTGTCGGCGAGGACGGGGCCCAAGTCGTCGCCCCGGAGCAGGTCATGGCGGCGCAGGGGGCGGACGCGGCGGTCCTGGACGTGGACGCGACGGTGGGCCGAGTGGCTGTCACCCAGGCTGGTCTGGCTGCTGCCGACGGTTTCGCCGGTGCGGCAGAGGCTCAGGTGGCAGAGGCTCAGGTGGCCGAGGCCGGTTACGCGACTCCCGAGCAGGCTGCGGCCGCCGCGGGCGCTCCCGCCGGAGCCGAAGCCGGTCCCGACGCGGGCCAGGCGACTGCCGCCCAGGCGGGGGCCCTAGCTGCTCCGGAAGCGGTCGCGCCGCCGGCATCGGAGCCGGGACCGGTCGTGAACGGTCCTGCGCCGAACGGTGAACCCGCCGGTGAGTCTCCTGAGGCTCCCGGGCCGGACGCCTCCGGCGAACAGACCCCGACGGCCACTGCCGATCAGGCCGTGGCACCGGCTCCTGCCCCGCCGGCCGACCAGGCTCCGCCGGCCGGCCAGGTCCCGGAAGCGGTCCCGTTCCCGGATGCTGCCGCTGCCCCGGAGCACGCGGCCGTCACCCCGCCCGAGCCCACCGGCGGAGAGGCCCCCGCCCAGGCACCGGACGAGGCAACCCCAGACGCTGCCGCTCCCGCGCCCGACGCACTGGCGCCGCCCCCGGAGGCCGTTGCACAGGTGCCGACGCCGGGCGTTGCCCCCGAGGCCGCCGCATCGGGCCCGGACGAGGCCGCCGCACCCGGTGCGGGCACCACCGCCTCCGAGTCCGTGACGCCGGAGCCGGAGGCCGACGCCGAAGACGCTGGGCCGCAGCCGCAGCCGCAGCCGGTGATGGACGCCGCGTCGGCAACGCAGGAACCCGCTGCGGCGGCTCCGCAGCCCGCCCCTCCCGGCCCTCACCCCGAGGCACCCGGCCAGGTCGCCGCTGCCCAGGCCACCGAGCCGGTCGGCGCGGAAGAGACCGCTCCGTCCGCCGAGACCGCGCCCACCCCCGGCCCGGCCCCGATCGCCGGAGGTGACGCTGCCCCGGCAGCCGAAGGTTCCGTCACCCCGGCCCCGGAACCGGCCCCGGAACCGGCAGCCCTGACCACCGAGCCTGCCGACGCACCCGCCCCCGCCGCCGAGCCGGACATCGCCCCGGAGGCAACCGCCCCGGCCCAGCCCCCCGCGGCAGCGGCACCCACCGAGGCCTCCGCATCCGCTCAGGCACCCGAGGCCCCGGCACCTGCTCAGGCACCCGAGGCACATGTGCCTGCCGCCACCGCCGCGACAGCCCCCACCGCCGACGCGGCAGACCCGGCCCAGGCCCCGGAGGCGGTCACGGCCGCCCCCACCGCCGCCGAAACCGTCGAGCCCGACCCCACCTCCGACGCTCCCGCATCCACCGAGGACGTCACCGTCGTACTCCCGGCCCCGGCCTCGGGCGGGCAGCCCGGACTGCCGGTACAGGGCCCGCAGCAGTCGCAGCCGGTGACGCCCGAGACACCGGAGCCCCCCGCACCGGCCGTCATCGTCCCGGCACCCCGCGACGGCGACGCCGAACTCGCCCAGAACGCCGACGACCTGGACACCCGGGCCGCCGAACAGGAAGACCTGGCCGACCAGGAACGCCGAGAAGAGAGCGCGGCCGCAGTGGCAGAAGCCCGTCAGTCCACCGGCCCCGCGGCCCCCGGCTACGACCCCGCCGAGCGCGAGGCCGTCCTGAAGGTCATGCGTGAACGCCGTGACATCCGCAACGGCTTCCGCAGCGACCCGATCCCGCACGAGGTGCTGCTGCGCGTCCTGGAGGCCGCCCACCACGCGCCCTCCGTCGGCCACTCGCAGCCGTGGGACTTCGTCGTCATCCGTTCCGCCGACACCCGGCGCGCGATGCACGAACTGGCCATGCGCCAGCGCGACGCCTACGCGAAGTCCCTCCCCAAGGGCCGGGCGAAGCAGTTCAAGGAACTGAAGATCGAGGCCATCCTCGACACGCCGGTGAACATCGTGGTCACCGCCGACCCGACCCGCGGCGGCCGCCACACCCTCGGCCGCCACACCCAGCCCCAGATGGCCCCGTACTCGGCCGCCCTGGCCGTGGAGAACCTCTGGCTCGCCGCCCGGGCCGAAGGCCTCGGCGTCGGCTGGGTCAGCTTCTTCGACGAGCGCGAGATGGTCCGCGCCCTCGGCCTCCCCGAGCACCTGGAGATCATCGCCTACCTGTGCGTCGGCTACGTCGACGAGTTCCCGGACGAGCCCGAGCTGTTGCAGGCCGGCTGGTCCAAGCGCCGCCCCCTGTCGTGGGTCGTGCACGAAGAGACATACGGCCGCCGTGCCCTGCCCGGAGAGGAACCCCACGACCTGCTCGCCGAGACCGTCGCGCAGATCCGCCCGCTGGACGCCAAGGCGCTCGGCGAGGCGTGGGAGCGCCAGAAGCGTATGACCAAGCCGGCCGGAGCGCTGGGCATGCTGGAGATCATCTCCGCACAGTTGTCCGGCCTGTCCCGCCAGTGCCCGCCGCCCATCCCGGAGCCCGCTGCCGTAGCGATCTTCGCGGGCGACCACGGTGTGCACGCCCAGGGCGTCACCCCCTGGCCGCAGGAGGTCACGGCCCAGATGGTGGCCAACTTCCTGGGCGGCGGCGCCGTGAAGTCCACGCCCGCCTCCAGCAGCCGCCACATCGAGCGGC
>NZ_JBEOXI010000152.1:0-20763 GCF_040296465.1 Streptomyces sp. NPDC002130 | reverse complement strand
CCGGCGTTCTGCGGCAGCGGCTCGCGTTCCTGCGGCTGCATCTCGGTGAGCCCTGGCCGGACGTGTCCGACGAGGCGCCGGGTCCGGGACCAGTGCGGGCAGCGCCTCTCCACCCGCCCTCAACGGCACCGACACCGGCGCTGCTCCCGCGGTGCCCTCCGCCAACGGCACCCCTGACCGGCTTCTGTCCTCACCGAACGCCCGGCGGGTCGCCGCCGCCGCCGACGTCGACCTCACCGCCGTCCGCGGCACGGGACCGGGCGGCCGGATCGTCTCCGAGGACGTGGAGGACTTCCTCGAGGCCCTCCCCGGCGACCCCGGCGACCTGGGCGACCCTGACACGCCGGTCCCGGCGGGCGGCCTCGCCTCCTCGCCGCTGGTCCGCAAGCTGGCCAAGGAGCGGGGTATCGACCTCTCCGCGGTGAACGGCACCGGTCCGGGCGGCCGGGTACGCCGGTCCGACCTCGACGCCGTCACTGCGGCGCCCGTTCGCCGGGACACGGCCCCACGCCCCGGCGACGTCCTCCCGCTCACCGGGATGCGCGGCACCATCGCCCGCAGGATGCACGCCAGCCTCCAGGAGATGGCGCAGCTGACGCACGGCTACGAGGTGCGGATGGACGCCGTCGTGTCGCTGCGGGACCGGCTCAAGGAGGAGTGGGCCGACAGCGATCTGCCGGTGCCCAGCCTCAACGACTTCCTGCTGAAGGCCGCGGCCCTGGCCCTGCGCGAGCACCCGCTGCTCAACGCCACGGTGCGGGAGGACGGCGTCCACCTGCTCGACGGCATCCACCTGGGCTTCGCGGTGGCCGTCCCGGGCGGCCTCATGGTCCCCGTGATCGAGGACGCCGACGAGCTGCCGCTGGCCGGGATCGCACGCCGGTCCAGGGCCCTGGCCCAGGCCGCGCGCGAGGGACGGATCTCCCCCGTCCAGCTGGAAGGGGCCACCTTCACCGTCAGCTCGCTCGGCGGATACGGCGTCGACTTCTTCACCCCGGTGATCAACCCCGGCAATGTCGCGATCCTCGGGGTGGGCCGGCTCAGGGACGGCGTCGAGTGGGTGGACGACCGGCCGCTGCGGACGCGGGTGCTCACCGTGAGCCTCACCTTCGACCACCGTGCCGTCGACGGGGCACCCGCCGCCGAATACCTGCGCACCGTCGCCGAGTTGCTGCGCAGGCCCCTCCGGCTGCTGGTGTGATCCGCCCGACAGGCCCTCAGACGGCCGGGTCGGCGATCCGCTCCGCGAGAGCGCCGACCTCGCGGACGAAGGAGCGGTGTCCCAGCGACCGGTACACGTCGTCGCCCCGGACCTGCGAGATCGCCGCGGTCTCCAGCAGCGCCAGCAGGCCCAGGCCGATCACCGCCGCCTCGGCGTCGGAGACGGACGAGCGGGCCTTGCGGATCAGCCGCACCAGCTCGGCCAGCAACTCCGTACGGCTCTCCTGGCGCAGCGCCTCGGCCTCCTGGCTCATGCCGGCCGACGACACGAAGAACACGGTGGCGGCGGAACGGTGTTCGCCCAGCCAGGACAGCAGCGTGGTGACCGCCGCACCGACGTCCGCGCCGGGTTCGTGGGCCTCCGTGAGCGCCTGCAGTTGCTCGCGCAGTGCGGCGGCGAACGCCCGCATCCCCTCTGCCAGGACCTGGTCCTTGGAGGAAAAGTGGTAGTACACCGCTGCCGAGGTCATCTCCGCGCGAGCGGCGATGTCGGCCACCGTCACCTCGTCCGGCGGCTGGGTGGCGAACAGCTCGGTGGCTGCTTCGATCACCCACTGCTTGCGCGACGGACGGTGAGCGGCGCGGCTTCCGGAGGTCGTCATGATGTCAAGTATGCCGGGCGCCGAGCATCCCGTAGACCCACGCGCAACAGGAATTACTCTGCCGGACGGTTCGAGTTACTGGATAGCATGGTCAGTACACAAGGCCCAGGGACGCGGGTCACGGCAGTCGGCAGGGGAGCATGATGGCCAGCACGAAGAACGGCAAGCAGCCCGCCCACCGACCCTCGCGGCGACAGCACATCATCACCGCCGCCGTGCGGGTGTTCGGCCGCAACGGGTTCGCGGAGACCAGCATCCAGGACATCGCGGACGAGGCCCAGGTGGTGCCCACGGCCGTCTACTACCACTTCGACGGCAAGGAGGAGCTGCTCGAACTCGCCATGCGCCGCGTCTTCGACCAGCTGAACGCGGTCGTGGAGGCGGCCCGTCCGGAGTCCGAGCCGGGTGACGCGCAGGGGCTGATCCGCGTCATCGACGCCGTGTGGGACTGGGTGGAACGGAACCCGGACGAGGCCCGCCTGTACCAGGTCCAGGTCGCCTCCGCCAACGGCAGCGTCAAGGTGCTGCGGGACGAGTTCGAGCAGCGGCACATCCAGCGTGGCTACGACTATCTGCCCGAAGGCACGACCCGCAGCCCCCGGGCGGCGAAGGTACGGCATGGGGCACAGGCGCTCGCGGTCCGCACGCTGATCAGTACGACCATGCTCGTCACCGCGCTGCGGGCGGAGGGCGGACCGCTGTCCCAGCTGCCCTCCCGCTCCGTGCTGGAGGCGGTCAGGGAGCTGGCGCTGCGCATCGTCGCGACCGAGCAGGGACCGGCCACGTCACGGACCTGAGGCGGTTCACCAGGGGAGTGGCCTGCGGTCGGCGAACAGCCCGCCGGTCGTCCCGTCGCCCTCGGGAAGGGTAGCCAGCCATACCGGGGTGTCCGCCCCCTCCCGAGGACCACGCGGGGCGGAGGGGCCGCCCATGCCGCTGCGGGTCCAGCCGGGGTCGGCGGCGTTGACCAGCACGCCCGTGCCGGACAGCTCGGCCGCGAGCATGCGGGTCAGGGCGTTGAGTGCCGTCTTGGAGATCCGGTAGGCGGGATGCCGACCGGAGTCGATCAGTGCCAGGGAACCGTATGAGCTGGTGACGTTCACGACCCGTCCGTAGCCGGTTTCCACCATGCCCGGGACGACGGCCTGCGCCACCCGCCAGGCGCCGGTGAAGTTGGTGTCCAGTGTCGCGTGCAGGATGTCCTCGTCGACGTACGGGGGCCGCACATCCCCGTCCAGCGACACCCCGGCGTTGTTCACCAGCACGTCGATCCCACCGGTCAGCTCCCTTGCCTCCCGGACCGCTTCGGTGACGCTGCTCGCCGAAGTCACGTCCAGGGCCAGCGGCACCCCGGCCGGGCCGATGGCACGGCATGCCTCCTCGGCGGCCGTCGGTTGTCGCGCCCCGACCAGGACCCGCAGCCCCCGGTCCGCGAGCTGCCGGCAGATCTCCAGACCGATTCCCCGTGCCCCGCCCGTGACGAGTGCGGTTCTGCTGCCGTGCCGCATGGCGGTGTCCGCCCCTTTCAAACCCGTGAGGACCGAGCAGGTTCACACCGTGAGGACCGAGCAGGCACTGATCCCGGGCGCCCCGTAGACATGGGTGAAGCCCACCCGGGGAGCGCCGGGCACCTGCACACCAGGCGCCCGGCCCTGCAACTGCCGTACGACCTCGTGGAACTGCCGCAGGCCCGAGGCGCCGACGGGCTCCCCGCCGGCCAGACAGCCGCCGTCGGTGTTGACCGGGATACGGCCCGCGGGATCGGTGTCCCCGGAGGCCAGCAGTTCCTCCTGCTCGCCGTGGCCGCACAGCCCGGTCTCCGCCAGGTGGATCAGCTCGGAGCCGCTGTCGGTGTCCTGCAACTGGGCCACCTGCACGTCCGCGGGACGCAGCCCCGCCGTGCGGAAAGCGGCCTCCGCGGCGTCCACGCTCGGGCTGCGGTGCGGCCCCGGCGGCAGCCAGGGCGAGAACACCTCGAACGAACCGAACCGCCGGGTCCGCAACGCCAGCGACGCGAGTCTGACCGGTCGTTCGCACAGGTCGAACGCGCGGTCGCCGAGCGCCAGCACCAGCGCCGCCGCGCCCTGCCCGGGCGAACAGAACATGTACTGGGTGAGCGGGGGACTGACCTCGCCGGAGTCCAGGATCTCCTGCTCCGTCAGCGACTTGCGCCGCCAGGCCAGGGGGTGGTGCGAGCCGTTGCGGAAGGCCCGTGCCGCCACCATCGCCAGCGCCCGCTCCGAGATCCCGTGTTCGTACAGATAGCGCCGGGTCTTGAGGGCGAAGAACTGGGTGGTGAGCATCATGCCGGTCTCGGCGTACCAGTCGCCCAGGCCGTAGCGGGCCGCGGAGACGTGGAACGCGCCCCGCTCGTGCTTGTCGAACCCCACGGCCAGCCCGATGGAGGCCTCACCCGCGCGCAGCGCGCCGGCCACCGTGAGCACGGTGGAGGCTCCGGTCGCGCAGCCGTTCTGCACGTTGACGAACGGCACTCCGGTCAGGCCCAGCCGGCCCACCAGGGTGTCGGGCTTGCCGGACACGTCGGAGCCGCCGGCCGCGTAGCCGATGTCCTCCCAGGCGACACCGGCGTCAGCCAGCGCCTCGCGTACCGCGCGCTCGGCCATGTCCATTCCGGTGACGCTCTCGTCGCGGCCGAAGGGATGCATCCCGCAGCCCACGACATAGACGTCGTCATGTCGCCTCATCGTCCGCCGTCCCGGTCCGGTGCGAACGCGAAGGTCAGCACCTCGGTCCCGTCCTCGTCCTGGTACGCCGTCACCGTGGTGAGCCGAACCGGCAGACCGATCCGGATCTCCGCGCGGGGCACCACCAGCCGGGCCTCGACCAGTACCTCACCGAGGTCCACATAGCCCACGTGGTAGGCCCGGTGGCCGCCGGACGGCGTCCGGTACGGCGGCTTCGGCGGGAACGCCTGGAGCGTCCACGACCACACCCGCCCGCTCGCCGGCAGCACCCGCACGGACATCGCGCCGTCCGGACACCTGGGGCACGAGTCCTGCCGGGGGAAGACGACGGTGCCGCACGCGGAGCAGCGGGCGCCCACGAGACGCGGTGGATCGCCGGTGCCGAGCCTCCCGCCCTCCCCCCGGCCGGACTCCCCGTCGAACAGGGACTCGTCGATGAGTATGCTGGTCATGCCGTCCCGCCTTCCACGTCACCAGCCCAGCAGCCCGGCCAGTCGTTCCCGATGGTGTGCGGCGCCGCCCAGCAGGACCGCGTCGGACTGGGCGCGCCTGAAGTACAGGTGCGCGTCGTGCTCCCAGGTGAAGCCCATCCCGCCGTGGAACTGCACGCACTCGGCGGCGACGGAGACGAACGCCTCGCCGCACCACGCCTGCGCCACCGCCGCCGCCTCGGCCAGCGCCTGCGGCGAGCCGTCCGCCAGGACCGCGCGCACCACGGCCGACCGTGCGGCCTCGACCTGGAGCAGCATGTCGGCGCAGGCGTGCTTGACCGCCTGGAAGCCGCCGATCACCCTGCCGAACTGCGTACGGTCGCGCACATGGGCGACCGTCATGTCCAACGCGGCCTGTGCTCCGCCGAGTTGCTCGGCGGCCAGGGCGATCAGGGCCACGTCCAGCGCGCGGGAGACGATGTCCCCTCCCTCGCCGCCGGCGGTCAGCGCCCTGGCCCGGGCCTTGGAGAAGGTGACCACCGCCTGACCCCGGCTGAGGTCCAGCGTGGGCACCCGGCGCACCGTGACTCCCGGCTCGCGCGGGTCGGCAAGGAAGAGGTCCACGCCGTCGGCCCCGGCCGCGGCCACCACCAGCGCCTCGGCGTCGGCGCCGTCGAGGACGAACGGCGCGGTGCCGTCCAGCAGCGGGACACTGCCCTGCCAGGAGACGGCCACCGGCACGGCGTCGGGCCGCCAGCTCCCGTCGGGCGCGGCCACCGCCAGGGCGTGCACGGCGCCCCCGGTGAGCTCGGCCAGCGCCTTGTCGGCCGTACCGCAGCCGGCCAGCACCTGCCCGGCCAGCACCGTGGAGGACAGCAGCGGTACCGGTGCCAGTGTTCTGCCCAACTCCTCGCAGACCACGGCGATCTCGGCGAGGCCGCCGATGCCTCCCGCCGACTCGGGCAGGCCGAGGGCCGCGAGGCCGACCTGCCGGCCGAGGGTGTCCCACAGTCCGGCGTCGATGCCGGGGGCCTCCTCGGACAGCCGGCGTACCGCGGCGGTGCCGCCGGCGTCGGCGCACACCGACCGCACGGTCTCGCGCAGGTCGTCCAGCTCGGCGTCCGACAGGACCGCGCCGTCGGTCACGGTGCTCGTCATCGTGCGCTCCCGCTCTCGTGGTGCCGCTCCTCGTCCTGCCGCGCCCGCGGGGCACTGTGCGCGGCCGCCATCCGGGCCACCGGCACGCGGTGCGCGGAGCAGGAGACGTAGTCGAGGCCGAGGTCGTCACAGAAGGCGATCGACTCGGGGTCCCCGCCGTGCTCACCGCACACGCCCAGCTTGATGCCGGGCCGTACGCTCCTTGCCCGTTCCGCCGCCAGGGCGATCAGTGCACCCACCCCGTGCGGGTCGAGCCGGGCGAACGGGCTGGCGGTCAGGAAACCGCGCTCCTGGTACGAGGCGAGCACTTGGCGCTCGACGTCGTCCCGCGAGAAGCCGTACGTGAGCTGCGTGAGGTCGTTGGTGCCGAAGGAGAAGAACTCGGCGTGCTCGGCGAGTTCTCCGGCCAGCAGCGCGGCCCGGGGGGTCTCGATCATCGTGCCGAGCCGGTACGGGACCTCCACCCCGGTGCGGGCGGCGACCGCGTCGGCGGCGCCCCGCACGTACGCGGCCGCGGCGGCGAGTTCCTCCGGCAGGCTCACCAGCGGGATCATCACCTCCAGCCGCGGCCGGACCCCCGTGGCGGCGACATCGGCCCACGCGGTGCACAGCGCCTCGGCCTGTGCCGGGTAGAGCCTCTCGTGCAGCAGCGCCAGCCGCACCCCGCGCAGCCCGAGCATCGGATTCGCCTCCCGCAGCGCGGCGGCCCGCTGCTCCTCGGCAGCGTCGAGGGCCTGTCCGGGGGCGGGCAGGAACTCGTGCAGCGGGGCGTCCAGCAGGCGCACGGTCACCGGGCGGTCCCCGACCGCGGCCAGCAGCGCGCGGAAGTCCTCGTGCTGAGCGCGCTCCAGCTCCAGCAGGGCTTCGTCACGGGCTGCGGGGTCGGCGGCCAGGAGCACCCGGCGGATCAGCGGCAGCCGCTCGCCGAGGAACTGGTGTTCCGTACGGCACAGTCCGACACCCTCCGCGCCCAGGGCGAGGGCGGTGTCCACCTCGCCGGCCGTGTCGGCGTTGACCCGCACGCCCAGCCGGCGCATGCCGTCCGCCCACTCCAGCAGGGTGGACAGTTCGGGTGGCGGTCCTGCGACGCTGACGCTCAGGGTCCCCGCGTAGACGGCGCCGGTTCGGCCGTCCAGCGAGACCGGGTCGCCCTCGCGCACCACCCGCTCCCCGAAGCGGACCGTCCCGGCGGCCGGGTCCACGCGCAGTCCCTCGGCGCCGCACACCGCGGGCTTGCCGGCGCCCCGCGCCACCACGGCGGCATGCGAGGCGATCCCGCCGCTCCCGGTCAGCACGGCGGCCGAGGCCAGCATCCCGGGCACGTCCGCCGGAGTCGTCTCGGCGGCCACGAGCACGACCCGCGTACCGTCCGCGGCCAGTTCGAGGGCGCGTTCACTCGACAGCACGACCACTCCGGTCGCCGCCCCCGGGGACGCGGGCAGCCCCCTGACCAGGAGGTCCTCCCCGCCGGTCAGCCTCAGCTGGGGGTGCAGCAGTTCCTGCACCTGCCCCGGGGTGATCCGCCGTACGGCCTCCTCGCGGCCCAGCGCCCCGTCCCTGGCCAGGTCGGCGGCCAGACACACCGCCGCCCTGAGCGGCGGGCGGAGTTGCGCCGAGGCGGCGAGCAGGGAGATCTCGTCGTCGCGCACCTCGAAGTCGACCGACACCGGCGCGCGCAGATGACGCTCCAGGGTGAGCAGGGAGTGCTCCAGCAGCGCGGTGCCGCCCGCGAGCCGGTCCAGCGGTTCACCGGTGTGCGGCGGCGGGGCGCTGCGGCGCACTCCACGGAAGAAGGAGCCGTGGGGAGAGAGGCGCCCGGTCTCGGGATCGCGGCTGGCCGCCGTGCCGTAGCCCGAGTGGTCCGCGGGGCCGATGCGCAGGGCCTGCACGTGCAGGGCGAGAGGCAGATCGGCGGGGAGGCGTTGGGCCCGGCGGGATCTTCGCGCGCGCGGCGAGTCCCATCGGGCGAGGGAAGCGCGAGCGGCCAGCGCCAGCTGCTGCGCCGGGTCGTCGGGAACGGGCCGGGAGCCGTGCCGAGCCACCAGGGACAGCAGTGCTTCGACCCGCGCCCGCGGCTCGGGTGTGTCCAGGAGGGTGTCGTCGAGCACCGCACCGGACACGTCGAGGGCGTACTCGGCGATCATCCGCAGGGTGGCGGCCCACACCTCGTACAGGGCCTCCGCGCGCCCGATGACGGCGCACAGTTCGTCGGCGTTGCCCGAGGTCAGGCCGAGACAGGCCAGGTCGGGCGGCAGTCCCGCGATCTCGGTCGGCGCGCTCGCCGACAGACGCAGCAGCAGCGGCCGGCCCGCGTCGCCGATCCGCCGCCCCGAGAGCTGCTCGACCAGAGCGACGGCGGCTTCGGCGGCGTCGGGTTCGCACAGCGACGCGGAGGCGCCCGCGGGCACCGTGAGCCCCGGCACGACGGGCAGTCCGAGTGCCACCAGCCGGTCCATCGCCGCGCCGTGCGCGCCCAGCTCGTCGGCGTCGAGGCCCCGGATCCGGCCCTGTCCGTAAGGCACCAGGACCCGGCCGGGGGCCTCGGAGGGCGCGAGAGGGGCGCCGGACGGTGTGATGGGGCCCGCCTCGCGGTCGGCGACGCTCACCCCCGGCTCCTCGTGACCAGCTCCTCTTCCAGGGCCTCGTCCTCGGCCCGGGAGATCCCCAGGACGAGCAGCAGCTCCTGGTGCAGCCGCATCCACACGGTGTGGTACGAGTCGCACAGCGGCGAGGCCAGCCACGCCGGCTCGCCGTCGTCGAATCGGTCGAGGGCCTCCTCCAGGGCCGTGAGGTACCGACCGCTGCCCGGGAGCACTCGCTCCAACCTGCGCAGCACGGGCTGGATGGCCTCGTGCACGTCCTCCAGCGACTCGCGCACCCCGGCGTCGTAGGCGTCGTCGGAGTGGTCGTTCGCACTGCCGTCGGGGCGGCACTGCCATGCCGTGCACACGTCGCGGATCTTCCGGTTGACCGGCAGGAACGCCTCGTATGCGGCGGTGATCCGCTCCTCCTGCTCGGAGCCGGCGGGGACCCGCAGGATCCGAGCGGCGGCGGCCTTGGCCCGCTCGGTCGGCAGCACCACCGGGCCCTTCACCATCGCAAGACCGGCGTCGACCAGCGGGCGGTGCTCGGACTCCGGCCGGCCGCGCCACATTCCCCGCAGGACGAGGTCGACGACGGCTTCGCTGTCAGGCTCGTCGAGAGCGTCCGGAAGGCCCACGGCAGCAGATCGCATCGCCACACCTTTTCCCCGGTTCTGTGGTGACCGGTTCCTCGGTTCTGTGTTGCCCGGAGGTTACGCCCCGGCCGACCTGTTAGTGAAGAGGAACTCAAGAAACACTTTCCGATGCGCCAGCCCCGGTCCGGCCGCCGCCCGCCTTCGGGCGGTCCCGCGCGGCGAGGAAGGACGCCATGCGGTCCCGCGCCTCACGGCCGTCCGCCAGAGCGGCGATCAGCCGCGCCTCCTCGGCGAGGTGGCGCCGCAGTTCGTCACCCGTGCCGGCGCGCAGGAGGTCCTTCGCGGCGCGCAGCGCGTCCCCGGCACCGCCCGCCAGCCCGGCCGCGGTCCGTTGCGCCGCGCCGTCCAGTTCCTCGTCCTCCACCACGCGGGAGGCCAGGCCCCACCGCTCGGCGTCGTCGCCGGTCAGGACCCGGTTGGTGAGGATCAAATCCGCCGCCCTGCTAGGGCCCACCAGGCGTGGCAGGAACCACGAGGCCCCGCAGTCCGGCGTGAGCCCGATCGCCGTGTACGCCAGCCGGAACCGCGCGGACCGGGCCGCCAGGACGATGTCGCCCGTCAGCGCCAGGCCGATCCCGCCACCCGCGGCCGCGCCGCGCACGGCGGTCACCACCGGCACCGGCAGCTCGTACAGGGCCTGCACCGCCGTGTGCGCGGCGCTTGCCACCGCATGGACATAGGCGCCGGTCCCGGCCCCGCGACCGGCGAAGGCGCGCAGGTCACCGCCCACGCAGAAGCTGCCGCCCGTGGCCCGCAGCAGCACGGCACTGCCGGGATCCGCGGCCACCTCGCGCGCGGTTTCCCGCAACAGCTCGGCCGTCCTCAGATCCAGGGCATTGCCCCGCCCCGGATCGTCAAGTCTCAGCTCGACGACCCCGTCGGGGTGGCGGACGATCCGGACCGGCTCGGTGCTCACGGGGAGGCTCATGGGTGTTTCTCCTGTCGTCTTCCCCGTCGCCGGGTGCTGCCCGTCCCGGGCGCTTCCCGTCCCAGGTACTTCCAGGCAAGATACTGAAGACGCTATACAGTTTCTAGAACGCGACGGGAGCCGATGCCCGTACGCCCGTCGGCGGGAGGTCCCGTGCCCATCCAGTTCGATCTCGATCCGACCGTCGCTCAACTGGCCACCACTACGGCCGAGTTCGTGCGCGAGGTGGTCGTTCCGGCCGAGCACGAGTGCGGCGGGTCCGTGCACCACGCCCCCGAGGCCCTGCGGGAGACCCTGCAGAAGGCCGCCCGTGACGCGGGTGTGTTCGCTCCGCACGTACCGGCGCGCTGGGGTGGACACGGGCTCGACCTGCGCGGGCAAGCGGTGGTGTTCGAAGCGGCGGGCTACTCCCTGCTCGGACCGCTGGCGCTGAACTGCGCCGCCCCGGACGAGGGCAACATGCACCTGCTGGAGAAGGTGGCCACCGAAGAGCAGAAGCAGAGGTATCTGCGTCCGCTCGCCGCGGGCGCGACACGGTCCTGCTTCGCCATGACCGAACCGGCTCCAGGGGCGGGTGCCGACCCCCGCTCCCTGCGGACCACCGCGACCCGGGTCCCCGGCGGCTGGCGCATCGACGGGCGCAAATGGTTCATCACCGGTGCCGAGGGAGCCGGCTTCGCCATCGTCATGGCCCGCACCTCCGGCACCCCCGGCGACCCGGGCGGCGCCACCATGTTCCTGGTCGACGCCGGCACTCCCGGCATGCGCCTCGTCCGGACCATCGAGACGCTGGACGAGTCGCTCTTCGCCGGGCACAGCGAGATCCTCTTCGAGGAGTGCGTGGTGGGGGAGGAGCAGGTGCTCGGGGCGGTGGACCACGGCTTCGACGGCGCCCAGGTCCGACTCGGTCCCGCCCGGATGACGCACTGCATGCGCTGGCTGGGAGCCGCCCGCCGCGCGCAGGACGTGGCACTGGAGCGGGCGGGGAGCCGGATGGCGTTCGGCTCGGCGCTGGGAGACCTCGGCATGGTCCAGCAGATGCTGGCCGACTCCGAGATCGACATCGAGGCGAGCCGCGCCCTGATCCTGCGCACTGCCTGGGAGCTGGACACCGGCTCGGCCGCCGCCTCGCAGCTCACCTCCGTGTCCAAGACCTTCGTGGCCGAGGCGGTGAACCGAGTGGTCGACCGCGCGGTGCAGATCTGCGGAGCGCTCGGCATCTCGGCGGAAGACGCCCCGCTCGCCCGCCTGTTCAGGGAGGTACGGCCGTTCCGCATCTACGACGGCCCGTCGGAGACACACCGTTTCGCCATAGCGCGCCGCGCGGTGCGACCCTACCGGCAGCCGCGTACGGGTGCGGCGGAAGGCTGATGACGCCGTCGACCACACCCCTCCGGTCGGATGGCGGAGCGCCGCCCATACGCGCCGCCAACCCCCGCGAGTCTCCCGCGCGGTGAACTCCAAGCGGCCTGAGACAACAGCCCAAACCGATACCAGAGTTCTGCGGTCCAGACCCCGACAGGGTGATCAGCGGGTGGCAGCCACGGTTGCGGCTGGGACTCACGGTGCCGCTCGTCCGCCGGTCCTTCCCGGTGGAAACGACCTCCCACCCCGCCGAACGGCAGTCGGAGACGGTGATGGGCGAGCGGCGACCCGCCCTAGCTCCTCACCGCCACCAGCAGCTGCTTCACGTCACGCGAGCGACTTGTCCTCCAGGATACGTTCCAAGGATCGCTGCCCCATCCGGCTCATGGCCGGGTTGCTTTTGACGTAGTACCAGACCAGCCCCATCGCTTGAACGAAAGCCCACGCCTTGCCCCGCTCCCATTCGAGGTCGTCGCCACCCAGGCGATCACGGAGCACCTGCCGCGGCCCGGCCTCGAGCAAATGCCACGCACTCACAAGATCCAGCGAAGGGTCAGCCGGCCCGAAGCCGCCGACGTCGAGAACCCCCGCAAGCCGACCAGCGGACACGAGCACGTTGCCAGGAATCAGATCGCAATGGGCCATGGCATCCTCAGCCGCCCCTCGCGGCAGATCACGCAAAGTTGCCCAGATACGGCGCAGCCGAGGGACATCCAGGAGTTGCTCACTGTGTCGGAAACACGTCTCCATCCAGGCGTCATGGGACCGCAGGTCGCCTCCTCGACCTGTGCCGGCGAACGTGCGGCCCTGCGTGTCGATCGCGCGCAGCTCGCCGATGAGATCGGCCAAGTCACCGGCAAAATCAGACGATTCGCCCGGGTCCTCCTGGGCGGCCACGACGCCGGGCAGCCACGTCTGCACCGACCACGGAAGCGGGTAACCTACCCCAGGTTCACCCAGCGCGACCGGCACGGGCGTGGGGAAACGCGTGCGACCTGCCAGCTCGCGAGCCGCTTCCGCTTCGGACTCCAGCCAGCGCCGCGTCGACTCGACGTCTGCGGGCTCAAGAGGGAACCGGGCCGCGAACCGATCGCCGATACGGAAGACGGCGTTGACCGTACCCTGCGACGCGATGCTCCGGACCGGCAGGCTCCGCCACTCGGGAAACTGCTGCTCCACCAGCATGCGCACCGCCTCAGGTGACACCGTCAACTGGTTGGCGTGCATCTTCATGGCGGAAGCATCCGCGTCACGATCTTCGGCTGCAACCCATTTCTGTCACGCAAGCTGGCCTGCTGGAAGTTCGGCACGTGGTGCGGCGCCCCCGAGTGGTCAGGCATCGGGATTCTTGCCCGTGGCCGCGGTGTTGATGCGCTGGACCTGGAACTTGGCGAACGACTGCAGGTCGTGGTCCTTGGGCAGGGAATCGCTGAACACGAAGGCCACGACGGTCCCGACGCGCAGTACCACGCCCGGGCGGTCCTCATCCGCGTAGGCATCCGTCTCGTCGGCGCCCGCATCGACAGTCAGCGGCTTGAGCCCTTCGGGCTTCCCGTCGTGGACGTCGGCGACCAGTGACTTCATGCCCACCTTGGCGTTGTCGACGGAGTCGTAGGCGAGAACTTCAAAATCCACGAACGTTTCACTCTGACCATCCGGTTTGTACCGGCTGTTCCCCATTGCCGTGAGTCCGACGCAGCTGAAACGGGATGCCTGGCGGCAGAATGCCTGCGCCTCGCTCCCGTCCCTGACGAGTGGCGAATCCGCGTTCCAGCCCTTCGGGGCGGCGAGTTCGCCCGGGACGGCCTGGGCCAGCTGAGACGGGTTGAACGGGGCCTGGGCGGTGTGGCTGTCTCCAGTGTCCTCATCGTCATGACCGGTACTTCCGTCCCAGCAGCCCACGGGCGCCAGTGCAAGCGTGAGACCCATGGCCACACCACGCATCACTCGAAGCGTCATCACTCGTCCCCCATCAATGATCATCTGCCAGCGAGCGAGTCCCCGTTTGTGGCTGCCTTCACGTGGTCGACGTGGGTGACGGTGCCGTCCTTGATAAGGCGGGTCTCGTGCAACTGCTGTTCGGTGGCCGCACGACGCTCAGAGGAGCCGAAACGGGAGGGCTACCGCACTCGGCTCGCCGTGCGCGAGGGCGGGGCGGGTACTGCCGCGCTCCCGGCACGAGAAGACGGCAGGCAGCACCGGCGAGAATGGCCCGACGCCTTGGCCGGTCAGCGGGGCAGGCACTCGGCCGGCTCCTTCGACCGTCGCGCCGGACACATCCCAGCCGGCTTGCTGTCACCGGACGTAGCGGGCCATCTCCCATGGGTCGTGTGCGCAGAAAAGCTCGACCCGGTCACCGTGGTCGCGTACCAGCTCGCGCAACCGGGCCTGGGTCCCGAGCCGCAGATCACGGTGCACCTGTGAGCGCGTTTGGACGATGTCCAGCAGCGGGTGGGTCTCACTCGGGTCCTCGATCTCGCGGTGGTAGTAGTAGGCGTCGCCGCAGTGGAGGAGCCACTGGTCACCGTTTTGTACGGCGACTCCCGTGTGGCCGGCGGTGTGACCGCCGAGGGGGATGAGCTGGATCTCCGGCGGCAGCCCCTTCGGCCGCACCGCGGTGAAACCGAACCACTGCTCGCCTGGTTCGAAGTCGTAGGTGACCCAGCGGGGCCCGTGTGCCCAATGAGCAGATCGATAACGGAAGTTGGGTGCTTCGGCACGTGCCGCGTCGAGTTCGGCGGCGAGCACATGGATGTGGGCGCCGGGGAAGTCAGGAAGGCCGCCGCTGTGGTCCACGTCCAGGTGGGTCACGATGATGTGGCGCACGTCGGATGGCGCGTACCCCAGCCGGGCGACCTGCCGGACGGCTGTCTCCTCCTCGTCGAGCAAGGGTTGTGCCAGCTCCACCCAGTCGGCGCCGAGGGTGCCGTTCGGGTCCCGGACGTTGCCCACGCCCAGCCCGGTCTCGACCAGGACCAGACCACCGTCGTCGGTCTCCACCAGTAGACAGTGGTTCACGGCGGGGGCGGGCTGCGGACCGTCGTAGGTGGCCTCGATCGTCCGAACCGTTCCGCAGTTCAAGTGATGGATCTTCATGACGACTAGGCTGCGACTTGAACCGCGGATCAAGTCAAGGAGACATCGATGGACGATGCGTTACTGGACATCGCCGAAGTCGCACAGCGTTCAGGTCTGACACCTTCGGCCCTGCGGTTCTACGAGAAGAAGGGCCTGGTTGCCGCCTCGGGCCGCAACGGGCTGCGCCGCGCTTACCACCCGGACGCACTGGAACGCCTGGAGTTGATCACGTGCGCACGCAGTGCCGGATTCTCGATCGCCGAGATCAGCCGGTTCATCGTGGCGCAGCCGTCCGACGCGGACCTGCGCGTGCGCATGGCTGTCAAAGCCGACGACCTCGACGAGCAGATCCGCCGACTGACGCGGCTCCGTGACAGCCTCCGGCACGCGGCCGTCTGCGACTACGAACCGATCGTCGACTGTCCCGACTTCAAGCGAGCCGTCGGCAATGTGCCGGAACCGGCGATCCCCCCAGGCGGATGCGTCCGTTGACCACCGTGGAGCAGGCGGGCGCGGTGGGCAGCCGGGAGCCGCCGACGGAGATTCGAGCCGGTGGTCGAAAACGGCGTCGACGTCGCCCGCGACGCGTCTATGGCCGCCGGCGCCATCCCGCACGACCGCCCCGCCCCGCCCCGGCCTCTGGGTAGATGCGCACGAAGCCGGACGGGCAGCCGATTGCTGCCTTCACCGCTCGCAAGGTGCTGTAGGCGGAGGCGGGAACGGCCATCGGGGCGAGGACCAGGGCGGCGATCGCCGCGGTACGCAGGTTTTGATCACGGTCAGGCCCCACTGGAGTCTCACAGCCGCCCAGTTGGCCAGACAGTGGCAGCGTTCGGCGGGGTTGTCGGGCACGGGCCAGGAGGTGGGGTTCTGGTCACCTTTCTGCCGGTTGGAGCGGGCGCTGACCGCCTTGAGACGGCGTTGCGTCATCGAGGTGGTTGACGTGGTTGACGCGGCGCTGCCTGGTCTGGGCGGAAGCGCCGGAGTGCCACGCTTCGGCGAGCGGGACCAGGGGGTCGATGGCGAAACCGCATGGGGCCGTCGATCCAGATGTTGTCGTACCAGGGCTGCCAGCGGCCCCCGGCCGGTCGTGATCGGCGTGAAGCCGGTCTGACGGTGTGCCCGCGCTGATGTTGTCGTCCGGTGAAGATCACATGTCTTGGCGGCGCGGCCGAGGGCAGGCGTCCAGGGAGACACTGTTCCCGACGGAGTTGGTGATGACGAGTCCCCGCACGCCAAGGCCCCTGCCCGAGAGAAGGGGCAAGGCTTCGCCCACCCACCTGGAGCAGGAGAACGCCCAGCTACGCCACGCGGTCGCCTCTCACGCGACGGTCGACCAGGCGATCGGCGTCCTCATCGCGGTCCACCGGATTGCGCCGGCGGCCGGGTTCGAGGTGCTGCGTGAGGTTTCCCAGCAGACCAATGTCAAGCTGCACTCCGTCGCGGAGACGGTGATCGGCTGGGCGTTGGGGGAGCCACTGCCGGGGCGTGTGGGCAGGGAGCTGGATGCGGCCGTGCAGCGGCGCTCGCGCCGAGGCCACGACTCAGGCCAGGACGGATAGTGCTCAAGCGGTCACGGCCTGCTCGGTGCCGGAGTGGCAGGGGATGAGCGCATCGACGCCGGTCAGGTGCAGCACGCGCAGGACGGATTGATGCTGCTGAAGAAGCTGCGGGCGGCGAAGAAGCCGGACTGGTCGCGGGCGGTGATCGACTCCTCCCACGTGCGGGCCGCTCGGCCGGACCCACAAGCGGGCCCAGCCCGGTCGAGTGCGCACGGCCGGGCAGCAAGCACCACGTCCTCACCGACGGCCAGGGCATTCCGCTCGCGGTGTCCCTGACCGGCGCAAACCGCAACGACGTCACGCAGTTGCTGCCCCTGCTGGACGAGGCTCCGGCCGTGGCGGGCATCGTCGGCCGACCACGGCGCAGGCCCGACGCGCTCCTCGCCGACCGCGGCTACGGCCACGAAAGGTACTGGCGCCTGTTCCGGGCCCGCGGCATCCGCCCGGCCGGTGTCCCGGAAGGACGCGTGATGGTGAGTTCGGGGAACGTCTGAGGGGGCTCGGCCGCAGATATGTCGGCGAGTGTCGGCAACACCTGACCGGCCGGGGCTGAGCCCGGTTTCGGTGTCAGTCCCGGCCTCTACGATGCCCGGTTATGACCGATGACGTGCTCAACTACTCCCGCCCTGGGCCCTTGACGAGCCTGGGTTCGGCCCAGCTGCGGCTCATCGAGGAACTGCCGGAGGACCCCGTAGGCGTCTGTGCCGCCGTGCAGGGTCTGGTCATCCAGCCCGCGGACGCCGCAGTGCTAGGGGTCCCCGAGGACCGGATTGCCGAGAAGAACATCAGGCCGGTCGACAAGCTGATCACCGCGTTGACCACATTGGACCCCGCGCCGCTTCACCAGCCCCGGACACCCGAGACGCGAGTGATCGGCACCTGCCGTCACTTCGCCACCATCGCCTGCGCGATCTTGCGGGCGCGGGGCATCGCCTCTCGAGCCCGGTGTGGATTCGGCACCTACTTCCTCAAGGGCCGCGGGGTCGATCACTGGATCACCGAGTACTGGGATGAAGACCACAACCGCTGGGTGCGGGTCGACACCGAGCACCTCGGAAAGAACTACGTCGACCGCCCCGACGACCTCGCCCCGGGCGAATTCCTCACCGGGGGCGAAGCGTGGCTCCACTATCGCAGCGGGTTGATCGACCCGGCCCTGTTCGGGGTGGCCGGCACCGATCACGCCTGGGGGCCGCATGAGATCAGCGGCAACGCCGTCCGTGACCTCGCCGCGCTCTGCAAGCAGGAGACTCTCAACTGGGACGAATGGGGCCGCATGACCGCGGCCTATGAGGGCAATACCGGTCCCGATTACGACCAGCTGATCGATGTGGTCGCCGACACCTGCGCCAAGGACGATCCGCCCGCCTTGACAGGTCTGTTCGCCCATGAGGATCTGGCAGTTCCGCAGCACTTGCTCGTTTGAACCGGGGCAGGGACCGGGCACTGGGCAACGCCCACCGTTTCGGTCCCCACCTTGCCCAGGCCATGGCGGCCTGTTCGGCCCTGGCCCGAGACCAGGCCATGGCGGCCTGTTCGGCCCTGGCCCGAGACCGGGCCAGGCGGTAGGAGTCGGTGCCGGTCTCGATGAATCGTGGCCAGGTGGTGTCGGCGTCGTCGGACTCCTGGGCCTTGCGAGCCTCCAGCGCGACAGCGTCCGCGCTCAGCGCGCCCGCCCTCAAGGTGGAGGCGAGCCCGGCCACCAGGTGCTCGTGCGGGATGCGCCGGCCCAGCAGGAGCACGGCGATCAGGGCCCGGGTGCCGTCTCGGTCGCTCGTTGGCGTGCAGCACGGCCCGGACCCGGCGGCCGATGAAGCGGACCGGACCGAGTAGCAGTTGGTGCGGACCGAGATCCGGCTGTGCCGATCCACCCGCAGAGCGAATGTGCGGCTGATGCCGAACGCCTCGTTCGGCAGCGGTGCCAGCAGGGGCTGTTCAACGGCGAAGTACTCACCGATGGTGCCGGTCCGCATCCCAGGTGATTGCGGCGGAAGTAGCCGACGCCCCCTTCCACTCCGCCCTTCTCGTGGGCGTCGGCCAGGCCGGGGCGACAGTAAAGACGATCCACCGCTCGTTCTCCCGTCGCTCCCAGGTGAACCTGATCACCTTGGCAATCGGGACCTTCAAGTTGTCGTAGCGCACATTGCCGGTCGGCGCACCGCCCAGGATGCTGAGGGCGTGCACGTGGCGCTCCTGTCCGCCGGACGCGAAGATCAGGTGCACGACCCGAATACGACAGGCGGAAACCGAACAGGTAGCAGACCACAGTCTGCCCGGACAGACGCACCGTCACATGACGGAAGCTGACCTCCGCTTCGACGCCGGGGCGGTGCGACTGCGGCACGAGCGATCCAGATCGGCTCGCAGCATTTGGTCGACCAACGGCTTGTAGGGATCCAGACGCGTCGGCCGCAGCGGCAGCTTCCTACGTGGCCGGGGCCAAGCCGACTCCAAAGGCTTCTGCACCGTCGGGTGGCCGACGCCGTACTTGCGCATCACTGCCCCGCTTCGACAACCCGGCACGGCAGTCCCTGCGTATCGCCGCATACAGCTCGACTTTCGACTCCGGCGCAATCGAAGCCCCCTGGCAGCACGAAGCATGTCCACCCTCCCACTGCAAGCCCTCCGGTGTCGCCGAAACTCACCGACACACTCACGGGATGCGTATCCGGGCCGGGAGAGTCGTGCGCGGCCACCCTGACAGCTGTCAGGGCCCTGCTCATCCCACACGTGCCTAGCATGACGAATCAGCTGGACACACCTGGTGCCGGTCACCCGAAAGGACATAGATCCCGATGACATTTCGACCCCGTCGCCCGAGCGTGCTCATCACCGCACTGGCCACCGCCGCCACCGTGCTGGGCCTGGCGACGCCCGCGGACGCCGCCATCCACCGGTGCAGCATCTCCGGGGACATGACGAACTGCACCACGGTGACCGGGATCGACCCGGGTTCCTGGCTGCAGATGCGCACCGGTCCCGGATACGGGTACGCCAACGTTCCCCACGGGACGCTCCTCAACGGTGACGAAGTCGGCCTCACCTGCTGGACGACCGGCGACGGAGCGGCGGACAACCCCAACTACCGCTACTGGATGCTCATCGACCTGGGGGTGCGGTCGGGCTACGTCAACGACTGGTACCTCAACACCGGCAACCCCAGCGTGTGGCAGCAGCAGATCCGACACTGCTGACCGGCGGTGCGCGCACCTGCCGTCCAGCTGACGCTCGGAGCGGGGCCTCTTGGTGTATGGAGAAGCGGCCCAGCCCGAGCCCGCGGTGGGCCGGATCCTGAGCGGGCCAAACTCGTTGAAGCCGAACACCCGGTCGGGGAAGCGGTGAAGGACCTACTCGATCCGGTCCAGTTTCGCCTCCCGATCAGATCCGGGGACTCCTTCCACGTCTTGGTGTGCTGGAAGGTGACGCCACGGCAGGGGACCAGCAGGTAAAAGGTTGGCCGAGCTCGGTAGGGCGGTTGATGGCCGT
Organism: Streptomyces sp. NPDC002130; assembly: GCF_040296465.1. NCBI lineage: Bacteria > Bacillati > Actinomycetota > Actinomycetes > Kitasatosporales > Streptomycetaceae > Streptomyces > Streptomyces sp. NPDC002130. Next base: position 989 of record NZ_JBEOXI010000152.1, on the reverse strand, counting down.
CTGGATGACGAAGTCCTCGTCGCCGGGGCGGAGTCGGAGGGGACGGCCTCCCGCTGCTGACGGCCCAGGCAGGCTGGCCCGATCTCGTTGAACCGGCGAATTACGTCGCGCACGGTGTCCTCATCCGCCTGCACCAGTTGGGCGATCACCGGCACGCGGTTCCCTCCGGCGGAGGCCAGCAGCATCATCGCGCGCCGCTAGCGCACCGAGCTGCTGCTGCCCCGGCGCACGTTTCCGCTGCAGCTTCGCCCTTCTTGGTCGGTCAGTCTGCGCACACGGACAGGCTCGGCCACCACGCCTCCAGCGGTCGAATCGGACGCCACCGCACATCCAACTGCCATGACCACCAACCCGGCGCACCTATGCGGTCACAGCACTAGCCGGGGATGAACTGTGAGGCTGGTCCTACGCCAAGCCGGGCGCCAGCACCCACGACGTCCTGCTTCAAGCCCCCGTCACACCGCTGCGCCGCGTCTTCGCGCGTCCCGGCGACGTCGCCGACGTGGCCGACGGGCTGGGGCGCCACTGGCTTACACCAAAGGGTGGAGTACGGCGCGGAGTGGGACCAATCCCGGACTTGCGGGCCGCGATCGATGCGCTGCTCCGTGCCAGGGGCACGCAGTGAAAAGTGACAAGCGTCGCCTACCTAGGCTGCAGCAATGGACATCTACATGGCCAGGTGGGAGAGGCAGGGGCGTGCCGCTGTCCGCGCCCGCGCTGGACGTGGCCTGGCCGGGGTCGGACCTTCGAAGTGGCTGCTACTTCAAGGCCGGTTCCGGGCATCAGGCCGGCGCGGCGGGCCAGTTCGTCCTCCGGTCCGGTGCCACGGCGCTTGCCCGGCGTGGAGCGGACGACGTAGCGGAAGGGCAGCCCGCCAGGTTCGGCGCATTCGTTGTCCTCCCGGACGTCCAGCAGGAAGTCACCGTCCTTGAGGTCCGCGACCGCGACCGTGGGCACACCAGCTCCAAAACTCATGTGTCCGACGCTAC
>NZ_JBEOXI010000151.1:0-20897 GCF_040296465.1 Streptomyces sp. NPDC002130 | reverse complement strand
GAGCAGCTCACGCGTTACCTGGAGCTGCTGAACCGCGACCAAAGGGGAGGAACCCCAGCCGAGGTGCGGCTGGGGTTCCACTGGGTTGTGCGTGTCGAGCGGGTCAGCGCTGCAGGGTGAGGACACCCGGACGGTACGGCCACAGCGAGTAGTCGAGGCCGTTCTGGGTGGCGCCCCTGCCCTGGTAGAGGAACTGCAGGTTGCATGGGTCGATGGTCTTGGTCTGGTCGGGGTTGTTGCGGACCAGGTCACCGTGGCTGATGTCGTTGGTCCAGGTGGCGCCGCTGTTGGCCTTGCCCGCGAAGGGGGCGCTCTCGCTGCCGGCTTGCACGGTCCACGGACCGTTCAGGCTGGAGGCGGTGTACGAGCGGAAGTAGCGCCCGTTCGCGCCCCGCGCCTCGACGATCATGAGGTACTGGTTCTGGCCCTGGACCTTGTAGACCTCCGGCGCCTCGAACACCTTGTCCACGGTGTCGCTGATGACCGTCGTGTACGACGACCCGAAGTTGCCCGGGAAGTTCGCGAGCGGCATGGTCGACTTGTAGATCTTGCCGTTGTCACCGGCGAAGAACAGGTACATGTTCTGGTTGTCGGCGATCAGGGTCTGGTCGAGCGCGCCGGTGGGGGAGTTCTCGGTGCTGGGGAGGGTGCCGGTGAACAGCGGCTGCGGCGCGGACCAGCTGTTGGGGTTGGTGGGGTCGGTCGACGTGCGGTAGTTGAAGGGCCAGCCACCGCTCCACTGGGAGGCCATCACCCAGATGTTCTTGGGCGCGAAGTAGAACAGGGTGGGCGCCACCGCGGTCTGGCTCATGGCGGTCTGGGGGGCGGAGGCCATGTCCGACCAGTTCGTGAAGGCGCCGAAGCCCATCGACTTCCAGTTGCCGTCGGAGTACGTCCCGTAGACCAGGTGCTTGCCCTGGTACGTCACAGTGGTGAAGTCCTTGAGCGCGGCCCACCCGTTCGCCGGCTGGGCCAGTGCCCCGGTCGAGGTCCACCGGTATGTCGACGGAAGGGAACACGTGGTGCCCGAGGCGGACAGGCCGGTCCACTTCTGGTTGCTGCCGCCGTTGCAGGTCGCGATCTCCACCGCAGTGCCGTTGACGGTACCGGCACCCACGACGCTCAGGCACAGCCCGGACTCCACGCCGACGACCGTACCGTCCGTGTTCACCCGCCACTGCTGGTTCGTACCGCCGTTGCAGTCCCAGATCACCGGCCGGGTCCCGGACGTCGTGGCGTGGCCGGGCACATCCAGGCACTTGTTGCCGTACACGGTCAGCTGGTTGCTGTCCGTCAGCGTCCACTGCTGGTTGGTCCCGCCCCAGCAGTCATAGATCTGGGTGGCGGTGCCATTGGTCTGGCTGGCGCCCGGCACGTCGAGACACCGGCCGGAACCGGTGCCACGCAGGGCGCCGCTGGTGGCCGCCTGGGCGGCCGGGCTGGCGACCAGCAACGCCGCAAGCGAGACCATGGTCGCGGTCGCGGCGGCGATGACCGCGGACGGACGTCTGCGGCTGAAGCTGAGTCTGTGCATGGGGACCTCATGTTTCTGAGTGCGCGGCTCTGCCGGCTCCTCGGAGGCTGTGCGTGGGGTGGTGCGGCGCGACCTCGCATATGTTCGCCATGTCGAACACAGATCGAAGTATCGAGCAAGTGGATAATAAAGATCCGGCCACCCGCGTCAATACTTCTCACAGAATTCACGAGCCGGAAAAGTCACGAGCCGGAAGAAGGCCTAGTACTGCAACGGTGCTTGTTGTGAGTGCTGGCGGTTTTCAGGGGCTGTGTCCGCGTCGTTTGTAGTGGCTGATGCGGGCCTGGTGCTGGCGTCGTCGTCGCCAGTGGGACCAGTGCAGGATGTGGTCGACCGGGGTGGGGCGGCGGTCGGTGAGGCGGGTGATCAGGCGTCGGATCTCGGCGAGGCTGAGGTGGATGAGCCGGGAGGATCCGTTTCTGCTTTGTCCGTGTCCAGCTCTCGGGCCCGCAGGACGGTCAGGCGGGCGTGGGCGGCCATGGCCAGGGTCATGTGGCGGTGCCAGCCGGGGTAGCGGCGGACCTGGTAGTCGTCCAGGCCGCACTCCTGCTTCGCGGTCTGGAAGCATTCCTCAACCGCCCACCGGCTGCCCGCGATGCGGATCAGGTCGTTCAGCGTCGTGCCGGCGGGACAGTAGGCGATGTAGTAGGAGATCTCCTCGGGCCTGCTCACGCTGCGGCGGGCGAGGACCCAGTGCCGGCGGTCCTCGCGGTGCCAGGGCCGAACCTTCACGCGGGCCAGTCAAAGATCCGTCGGCCATGGGCTCCTTCACTGCAGGACCGGCGTTTCCATTTCTGCCGCGGCAGGCCGGGAAACAGCTCGTGCACGGGATGGTCGATGGACCAGCGGGTGACGACGGTGTCGTGCCGGGTGGTGGCCATGACGTGGAAGACGTCCGCCTGCTCCAGCTCGAACCGCCAGCCCTTGCTGTAGCCGTATGCGGCGTCCGCCGTGACCCAGCTGAACGGGATCTTGTCGGCGATGGCCCGGCGGATCATCGCCTTGGCCATGGCCACCTTCGTCTCGAAGCCGATGGCGTCGTCGATGCCGGCCCGCCGGCAGCGGTCCCGGTCGTCCGTCCAGGACGTGGGCAGATACAGCCGCCGGTCGATCAGCGTGCGGCCGCGGCCGGTGGCGTAGGCGAGGAACACCCCGACCTGGCAGTTCTCGGTGCGCCCGGCGGTGCCGGAGTACTGCCGCTGGACGCCGGCCGAACGGATGCCCTTCTTCAGAAACCCGGTGTCGTCGACGATCAGGACGGCATCCCGGTCACCGAGGTGTTCCACGACGTAGTCACGAACGTTGTTCAGAACCGCGTCGGCGTCCCACTCGATCCGATTCAGCAACCGCTGGATGCGATCGGGACCCGTGTGCCCGGCCTCCTCCGCCAGCGTCCAGCCGTTCTTCCGCTGCAGCGGCGCAACCAGACCTCGCATGTAAGCCAGCGCCGACTGCCTCGGCTCCCCCCGGTTGAACCGGTGCACGAGCCGCTCATGCAGAGCGTCAAGTTCCCCCGCCCACAACCCGACATCAGCAAGGTCCCCACCCATAACCACACCAACGACCGAGCTGGCCAGCAGTCACGGCAAAGACCGTTGCAGTATTAGCGCCGGTGCCGAGGATGCCGCTTCAGGCGTGAGGGCCGCCCTGCATGCCGCCGGTCCTCGATACGCCGGGCGCGGGCGCTGATCGGCTGCCATCGCCTTCGAAGGTTCTCGGCCAGTTCGGCTGAATCCGTCCGCCGCCCACAGCACATTCACCGCTGGAGCCGGCCTCGCCCGGATCCCTCAACGGCCCCAGTAACCCCTCATCTGCTGTTCCTGGTCGTGGACGGGGGCGTTGTAGATGCAGCGGTTGCAGACATCGGTGAGGCTTCACCATCGGTCTTGTCGTCCGCCGGTCCCCGGCCGACCGGTTGAGACCGCCGCCCTTCAGCGACCAGGTGAAACGGCGTCTACGTGGTTCGAGCGGTCCAACTGATGTGCCATCAGGCCAAGTTGCGTCGGGTGCCTTCCGGGATTGCCGGCACGCCCATATCCTCGTGCGGCCGACGTTACCAACGGTAAGGGGTGGCGATGAGTGGCACCACGCGCAGAGAGTTCCTGGGCACTGCCGCGGCCGCCGGCGGCGGGGTGGCCCTCGGGACCCCAGAAGCGGCTTCGGCCGAGAACGCCTCCACACCGCAGTCCGTGGCGGTCCTGGGCGGCGGTGTCGCCGGGCTCACGGCCGCCCACGAACTCGCCGAGCGCGGTTTCCGGGTCACGGTCTACGAACGCAAGGCACTCGGCGGCAAGGCCCGCAGCATGGACGTACCGGACAGTGGCACGGGCGGCCGACGCCCCCTGCCGGGCGAGCACGGCTTCCGCTTCATCCCCGGCATTTACCACAACCTGCCCGACACGATGCGGCGCATCCCGTTCCCCGGCAACCCGGGCGGCGTTCACGACAACCTCGTCGCCCCGAAGGAGATGCTGTTCGCCAGGTCGGGCGGCCGTGAGGACATCCGGATTCCGCTGCCCTGGCCCGACAACACCCCGGCCGAACTCACCCCCGACGAAATCCGCCGCGCCTTCACCGCCGTTCTGGACACGGCCTTCAACCTCCCGCTGCACGAGGCCCTCTACTTCGCCAACCGCTTCCTGGTCTTTCTCACCAGCTGCGACCAGCGCCGCGACAGCGTATGGGAGCGGACGCCCTGGTGGGATTTCGTCCGGGCCGGCCGGATGTCCTACGACTACCAGCGGGTCCTTGCGGTCGGCATCACCCGCAACATCGTGGCCACCAAGGCGGAGGAGGCCAGCACTCGTACGGTCGGCACCCTGCTGGAAGCCTTCGCCTTCAACCTCCTCGGGCGGGGCGCGGACGGACCACTGGACCGGATCCTCAACGCACCCACCAACGAGGCATGGATCGACCCCTGGGTGACCCACCTGAGGTCACTCGGGGTCGAGTTCCGCGTCGGCTGGACCGTACGGGACCTGACCCTGGACGCGGGTGCGGTCGCCGGAGCCGTCGTGGAGGACCGCTCAGGCGTGCGCCGGACCGTCACCGCCGACCACTACATCTCGGCGATGCCCGTCGAACACGCCCGCCGCACATGGAACTCCGCCGTCCGCGCAGCCGACCCCCAGCTGGCCGAGTGCGACCGCCTGGAGACGGACTGGATGACGGGCATTCAGTTCTACCTGACCGAACGCGTATCGGCCGTGCACGGCCACCTCGACCTCATCGACTCCCCGTGGTCGCTGACCGCGATCGCCCAAGCCCAGCACTGGCCCGGCCGCGACTTCCCGGCCGATTACGGCGACGGTACGGTCGCGGACTGCCTGTCCGTGGACGTCTCCGAGTGGGACCGCCCGGGCATCCTGTACGGCAAGACGGCCAAGCAGTGCACCCGTACCGAAGTCGCACGCGAGGTGTGGGCACAGCTGAAGGCGTCGCTCAACGACAGCGGTCGTACGGTCCTGAAGGACTCCGTGCTGCACTCGTGGTTCCTCGACCCCGCTGTCGACGGTCTCGGCACGCCGCATCCCGTCAACGACGAACAACTGCTCATCCACCCGGTGGGCACCTTCCACCACCGCCCGCAATCGGCCACGAGGATCCCCAACCTCTTCCTGGCCGGCGACTACGTGGCAGTACCCATCGACCTCGCCACGATGGAAGGCGCCAACTCCTCGGCACGGCAGGCTGTCAACGCCCTGCTGGACCGATGCGGATCCACCGCGCAACGCTGCACCGTGACCCCCCTGTACCGAGCCCCCGAACTGGAGCCCCTCAGACGCCACGACCGCACCCGCTTCCTCCTCGGACTGCCGAATGCCTTCGACATCGGCTGAAGGCCCCGCGCGTCATGGTTCCGCTGCTTCGTATGATCTTTCCGCGTTGCGAAGAAGCGGAGGTGGGCAGTGGCGCGGAACGGTCAGCGTTGCCGGAGGAGGAACGAGGACGGCGAGGAGGAGGGCTGCTGCGCGACCACGCTCGACACACTGACGCACCCCTGTTGCTGCGGCGGCGCGTGGTCACAGGCGGCGGCCCTGTGGCTCACGCTGCTGCGCCCCTCGCTCACCGTCGATCACGGCGCCGACCCGGCCGCGCCCCCGCCGCGCGGCCGGTTGGCCGCCGCGATGTACCGGTCCGTGCGGCACTACCGTGTCGCGGTCAGCCCGACTCGGCCGCCGTGCTGCCCGTACACCCAGAGTTGCTCCACGTACGCCGTACAGGCACTCCACCACCACGGCGCCCTCCGCGGCGGCCGGCTGATCGTGACACGCCTGCTGCGCTGCCGCCCCGGCGCGGCCCGGCACCGCGGCTACCGCGATCCGGTACCGCCGGGCCATCACTGACGGCCGTTGGGCACGGCCGGGCTGCCCGCGGCGGTGTCCGAGTGGCCGCCTACAACCCCACCTTCCCCGGTGTCCCACCCGCGGCCGCCCTCACAATCCCGCGATCTGATTCCACCGCTTGCTGAACTCCACGCGCTCGTCGGAGTTGACGTCCCGTGCGATGGCGAGCCGGCTGCGCATCTCCTTGTCAGGGAAGATCAACGGATTCTCGGCGAGGGCGGCGCTCTCCTCGTCCTGCGCGGAGGCCAGGACCTCCCGGGCGGCAGGGACCGGGCAGACGTAGTTGACCCAGGCGGCCAGCTCGGCGGCGACCTCGGGATCGTAGTAGTAGTCGATGAGCCGCTCCGCATTCGCTTTGTGCCGGGCGAGGTTGGGAATCATCAGCGACTCGGCCCACAGCTCCGCGCCTTCTTCGGGGACGACGAATTCGACGTCCGGGTCGTCGGCCTGGAGCTGGATCACATCTCCCGAATACGCCTGGCATGCCAGGACATCACCACTGGACAGGTCCTTGATGTAGTCGTTGCCCGTGAAGCGCCGGATCTGTCCCGCCTTCACCTGCTTCTCCACCTGGTCACAGACGGTGTGGAAGTCGTCGGCCGTCCACCGGGTGATGTCGACGCCGTTGCCCTGCATCAGCAGCGCGAACGCTTCGTCCAGACCGGACAGCAGGGTGACCCGGCCCTTCAGGTCGCTCGCCCACAGATCCGACACCCGCCGTATCTCCCGGCCGGTCCTGCGCCGGTTGTAGGCGATGCCGGTGATGCCGGACTGCCACGGCACCGTGCACGTGCGGCCGGGGTCGAACACCGGCGACCGCAACTGCGGGTCGAGGTACCGGGTCACGTTCGGCTGCCGGGCCCGGTCCATCTCCTGCACCCAGCCGAGCCGCACGAACCGCGCGCTCATCCAGTCACTGATGACGATCAGATCGCGGCCGGTGGGCTGATGGTTCATCAGCGCCGGGCTGATCTTGCCGAAGAACTCGTCGTTGTCGTTGATCTCCTCGACGTACTCGACCGAGATCCCTGTGCGCTTCTCGAAGGCCTCCAGGGTGGGCCGCCGCGAGGGGCGCTCGTCATCGGTGTCGATGTACAGCGGCCAGTTCGCCCAGTTCAGCCGCTGCTCGGTGGAGGACAGATCGACGGCGGCGCGGTCGCCGGGGCGTACATACGCGGCCGGGACACCACACCCGGCGAGTCCGCCGAGCACCGCGCCGGAGCCCAGCGCGCGCAACAGCGTACGGCGGGAGAGCGGAGGGATCGTCTTCAGGGGCATGGGGGCAGCATGCCGCGCCCGTTGTCGACCGAACAATTGACACGGCGTCGAGAGGCCGGGCGCGGGTACCGGAGACCTTGTCGATCAAGGGGCTCCGACAGACCTGCGAACGCGGAGTCGCCCCTGGCCGGCTTGAGAGGGTTCAATGCCCAGGTGGTGAACCGGGCACGAATGCGCGACTGCAGATTCGACGTCGATCGCGTTCCTGAGCTCTTGGAGCGGGTGGAGCGCCAGGACAACCCTGAAGCGTGGAAGGAGCTGGGTTGGCGGCTCGTCCTTGAGCACGACCTGCTGTCTCCGGCCAGTTTCACCGCCTAGCCGCGCCTGGTGCGCTCGCGCCACGCAGCGCGGAGGCGCGCGGCCTGGCCGGGAAGATCCTTGAGCGCGGACACGGCCTGGGGGCAGCTGGGCAGACAGAAGCCGCAGATCCCGGCCGCCCTGTTCGGCACTCGATCAGTAGGCTGGACTTCGACCCGACCCGGCGTTCTCATCGCGAACGCCGTGAATTCCAGTGCAGGGGCTCCTCATGCCGGCAGGTGGTTCTTTCCCCCCTCACCACTCCTCTGCGGCGGCCCCTCCGACGTTGGAGTCGCTGCTGTCGGTGGTGGGGGCCGGTGCTCTTGAGCTGTACGCGGCTCCTGGCGGCCTGGCCACTCCTGTACAGGGCGTCACCGTGTGGGACGTACGGGACCCGGGGGTGCCGCCGGGACAGATCCTGCTGGCGGTCGGTGTCGATCCCGGTTCCAGTGCCGCTGCCGACGTGATCCGGGCAGCCGGCCGGGCCGCGGCGGTGGCGGTGGTCTTCGGCCCGGATCTGCCCGGCCGGGCGAGTCCGGCGGTGCGTTCGGCGGCCGCGGACGCGGGCGTGGCGGTGTTCTTCCGCACGGCATGGGTTGCCTGGGCACAGGTGGTGGGCGTAGTGCGGGCGGGGCTGGCCGCGGTCGGCTGTTCGGCCGATCCGCAGATCGCCCGGGTGACTCTGGGCGATCTGGAGGGGCTGGCCGATGCGGTGGCCGCGATGGTCGGTGGAGCGGTGACGATCGAGGACCTGCAGTCACGCGTGCTCGCCTACTCGTCCACGGACGAGGATGTGGACGACATGCGCCGGCGGACCATCCTCGGCCGCCGGGTGCCGGACACAGCGGTGGCCGCGATGAGGGATACAGGCTTCTTCCGGCTGTTGTGGGGGACGGGCGACGTGGTCCGCCGCCCCGCCGAGAACGATCTCCCCGAGCGGCTGGCCGTCGCGGTCACCGCTGGTGGCGAGGCGTTGGGTTCCATCTGGGTGGCGGCCGCCGGGCGGCCGTTGCCGGAGACGGCCGAGGACGACGTGCGGGCTGCCGCGCGGGCTGCCGCACCGCATCTGCTCCATCACCGCTCCCGCCGGGCGGGCCAGATGCAGGTCGTGCAGGAGACGGCACGGGCGCTGCTGGAGGGACTGGGCTCCGCTGAGGCGCTGGCAGCACGCACCCCGCTGCCGCTCGACGGCCGGTGCGCGGTGCTGGCGGTGCACGCCGCGCCGGGAACAGGCAGGGGCCGGGACGAGAACCGTGTCCCTGACCTGGTGGCCGTGCAGTGTGCCGCGCACGGGCATGAGGCGGTCGTGGTGACGGTCGCCGATGGCGTGCTGGTACTGCTGGGCGGACTGGCAGCGGACTCCGAGCGCGCCGCGGCTCAGGTGACGCGGCTGGGAGAGGCCCTCGCCACGCAGCTGTCCGCGACGGTCGCCGCGACGGTGCGCGTCGGTGTCGGGGAGGTCGTGGTCCACCTGCGCCAGGCGGCCGAGTCGCGGCGGACGGCCGAGATGGCGCTTCGGGCACTGCTGTCCCGCGACGGACCAGGCACCGTCGCGCGGGTGGGCGAGGTGGCCGAGACGGTGGCGATGCTCCACATCTTCGACACGCTGCGCGAGGTTCCGTTGCCGCCGGAGCTGCCGGTGACGCGCCTGGCCGCGTACGACGCCGAGCACGGCGGGGCATTGGTCGACACGCTGAGCGCCTACCTCGATCACTTCTCGGACGTTCCCGCCGCATCCCGGGCGCTGGGCGTCCACCCCAACACCTTCCGCTACCGCATCCGGCGGGTGCGTGAGGTGTGCGGTCTGGAGCTGGACGATCCACAGGCCAGGCTCCTGGCCCATCTGCAGCTACGCCTCATGAGCCACGAAGGCCCCGGCGAGCGCTGACGTGGTCGGCGCGCACCAATGCACCTGCTCGCTTCCGTGCCCCGGCACAAGGACGCACCGGTCACCCGCGGCGCTTGGTCGGCGGGCGCACATCACCGCGCGGAAGTGTGGTCGCCGGGACGAAGACGCGGTTTCCCAGGTGCCGGAGTCTGAGGGCTGCGCGTCCGGTGGACCCGGGCGAGCACTTCGACGACCCGGAAGGCGCATGATGACCCACTCCCCGGCAGCACAGCGACGAGAACGCATCCTCACCGCCGCGATACGACAGCGGCTCATCGCCCCGGACGACGCGCTCCTGGCGGGTTTCGTCGACCTCGACGGCGTCGCCGACAGCGTCGCGGCTCTTCAGCGAGCCTTCCCCGACTCGGTCTCCGTGCTGCACGCGTTCGCCGCGAAGGCGAACCCCCTGGTCCCGCTGCTCGAGGAGCTTCGAGGGCTCGGCATGGGCTGCGAGGTGGCCAGTGCCGGGGAGCTCGCCCAGGCCCTGGCAGCCGGGTTCGCCCCCGAACAGATTGTTTTCGACTCCCCGGCGAAGACCCGCGCGGAGCTCCTCCAGGCGCTGGAGCTGGGTGTCGCGGTGAACGCGGACAACTTCCAGGAGCTGGACCGCATCGGCGACCTCCTCGCCACCCGTTCGTCGACCTCGCAGATCGGAGTACGGATCAACCCGCAGGTCGGCGCCGGCTCGATCGCCGCGAGCAGCACCGCGACCGCGACGTCCAAATTCGGCATCGCGCTGGAGGACGACGGCAACATGGAGCGGCTGCTGCGCGCGTACCGAGAGCATCCATGGCTCACGTGGGTGCACGCACACGTCGGATCACAGGGCTGCCCGCTCGATCTGATCGCCCAGGGCATCTCGAGGACCGTCGCGTTCGCCGAGCAGGTCAACGCCGTACTCGGCCGGCGGCAGATCGTCGGCATCGACATCGGCGGCGGCCTCCCGGTCGACTTCGACAGCGACAGCACCGCCCCCGGCTTCGACGCCTACGTCGACCGGCTGCACGACCACGCACCGGCCCTGTTCACCGGCGCATACCGGATCGTCACCGAGTTCGGCCACTCCCTGCTCTCCAAGAACGGGTTCACCGCCGCCTTCGTCGAGTACACCAAGACATCCGGGCAACGTCCGATCGCGATCACCCATGCCGGCGCCCAGGTCGCCACACGCACCGTGTTCCAGCCCGACTCCTGGCCCCTGCGCGTCACCGCGCACGACCCCACCGGCGCACGCAAGACCGGGCCGCCAGTGGCTCAGGACATCGCCGGCCCCCTCTGCTTCGCCGGCGACCTGATCGCCCGATCCCGTCCCCTGCCCGCACTGGTACCCGGCGACATCGTGGCGCTCCTCGACACCGGCGCCTACTGCTTCTCCGCCCCCTACCACTTCAACACGCTGCCCGAACCCGCCGTCTACGGCGTCCGCACCGAACCCCGGCGAGAGGTCCGATTCGAGCTCCTGCGCTCTGCCCAGACCATCGACGACCTGATAGCCCGGACCGGCCGGTGACCCCCGGTGAACTGCCGGCCCGCATCCGCCTGCGTCTTCGTGATGATCGGCTTGTATTCCTCCGGGGTGAAGGCGCTGCGCGCCGAGCCGACGGAGATGCCCGAACCGGTGCGTGAGCAGGAGCGCCACTCGCCGTGTGCGCGCGGACCAGCTGTCCGTCACCTCACTGATCCGGCCTGGTCGGACCGGTTCCGGCCGACCCCTTGACCCCTGGTGTCCTCCTCCCCGATGCTCAGTTGCGTATAGCGGTGCGTGTATCTGATAAAGCAACTCATGAAGCAGCGCACCCGCGCGAGTTTCCCGTCTGAGGAGCAGCTCATGGCTCACGAGGTACGTGCCGTCGTCGCCCGGAAGAAGGGCGCCCCGGTTTCCGTCGAGACGATCGTCGTCCCCGATCCCGGTCCGGGTGAGGCGCTGGTCAAGGTCGAGGCGTGCGGCGTCTGCCACACCGACCTCCACTACCGCGAGGGCGGGATCAACGACGAGTTCCCCTTCCTTCTGGGGCACGAGGCGGCCGGCCGTGTGGAGGCGGTGGGGGAGGGGGTCACCGGCGTCGAGCCCGGCGACTTCGTCATCCTCAACTGGCGTGCCGTGTGCGGACAGTGCCGGGCGTGCAGCAAGGGCAAGCCCTGGTACTGCTTCGCCACCCACAACGCGACGCAGCCGATGACGCTGCTCGACGGCACCCCGCTCTCGCCCGCCCTCGGCATCGGCGCCTTCGCGGAGAAGACACTGGTCGCCGCCGGGCAGTGCACCAAGGTGGACCCGGCCGCCCCGGCGGCGGCAGCCGGGCTGCTCGGATGCGGTGTCATGGCGGGCTTCGGCGCCGCCGTCAACACTGGCGCCGTCGGGCGGGGGGACTCCGTCGCCGTCATCGGCTGCGGCGGTGTCGGCATGGCCGCCGTCGCGGGCGCCCGGCTCGCCGGCGCGTCCAAGGTCATCGCCGTCGACATCGACCAGCGCAAGCTGGACCGTGCCCTGACCATGGGGGCCACCCACACCGTCGACGGCGCCAAGGGCGACGTGGTGGAGTCGGTGCGCGAACTCACCGGCGGCTTCGGCGCGGACGTCGTCGTCGAGGCCGTCGGCCGTCCGGAGACGTACCGGCAGGCCTTCTACGCCCGGGACCTGGCCGGCACGGTCGTGCTGGTCGGCGTGCCCACCCCGGAGATGAAGGTGGAACTGCCCCTGCTCGACGTCTTCGGCCGCGGCGGCTCGCTGAAGTCCAGCTGGTACGGCGACTGCCTGCCCTCGCGCGACTTCCCGGCCCTCATCGACCTGTACCTGGGCGGCCGGTTCGACCTGGACGCGTTCGTCACCGAGACCATCGGCCTCGGCGACGTGGAGGAGGCCTTCGAGAAGATGCACGGCGGCGACGTGCTGCGCTCCGTGGTGGTGCTGTGATGGCCGGCGCACCCCGCATAGAACACCTCGTCACGAGCGGGACGTTCAGTCTCGACGGCGGCACCTGGGACGTCGACAACAACGTCTGGATCGTCGGTGACGACGACGAGGTGGTCGTCATCGACGCGGCGCACGACTCCGACGCCGTCCTGGAGGCCGTCGGTGACCGCCGGCTGTCGGCCGTCGTGTGCACCCACGCCCACGACGACCATGTGCGCGCCGCACCGGACGTCGCTCTCGCCACCGGCGCGCGCGTTCTGCTGCACCCCGACGACCAGGTGCTGTGGAAGACGGTGCACCCGAACCGACGCCCCGACCGCCCCCTCGCCGACGGCGACGAACTCGTCGTCGCGGGCATCGGACTGCGCGTCCTCCACACGCCCGGCCACGCACCCGGAGCCGTGTGCCTGTACGCCCCCGACCTCGGGGCACTGTTCAGCGGCGACACGCTGTTCGCGGGAGGGCCCGGCGCGACCGGGCGCTCGTACAGCGACTTCGGCGCGATCATCACCTCGATCGGCGACCGTCTGCTGACGCTCCCCGGCGAGACGGTCGTGCACACCGGGCACGGCGACACGACCACCATCGCGGCGGAAGCCCCGCACCTGGAGGAGTGGGCCGCCCGCGGCTGGTGACACGAGCATCGCCGTACCGGCCGGGGTGGCCGAACGCCCTCGGTCCTCCGTGTTCCTGGCGGGCCTCATGGACACGACCCGCCCCGGCCATCCGGGCCTGTCTTGACAGTGCCGCGCGGCGTCCTCACACTCGTTGCCCGCATCGCACACCGTTCCTCGATATGCAACGAGGTGGACAAGCCCATGCTGACTCCCGTGCGTCCCCTCGTCCCGCCCCGCGTCGCATGAGCACCGCCGCCCGGGCCGACCGGGCCGCTCCCGCCCTTGCCCTGCCAGGTCTTCCCCGTCCGGACCGAACCCTGGTGATGGGCATCGTGAATGTCACGCCCGACTCGTTCTCCGACGGCGGGCGGTGGTTCGCCCCGGAACGGGCCGTCGCACACGGACTTGCACTGCTGGTCAACGACGTCTCCGGCGGACTCGCCGACCCGGCGATGCTGCCGTTGATGGCGCGGGCCGGTACGCCCTATGTGCTGATGCACTGGCGCGGGCACTCCGCCGACATGCAGGCCAACGCTGTATACACCGATGTCGTCGCCGACGTCGCCGACGTCGTCGACGAGTTGCGGGCGAGAGTCGAGGCGGCCCTGAGCGCAGGAATTCCGCCGGACTGTCTCATCGTCGACCCGGGACTGGGGTTCGCCAAGCACGCCGAGGACAACTGGCGACTCCTAGGCCGCCTCAGAGAGGTCATCGCCGCACTCGGCCGGCCGGTTCTGGTGGGCGCGGCGCGGAAGGCGTTTCTGGGCCATCTGCTGAGGGACCCGGAGACGGGCCGGCCCCGCCCGGCGCACCTGCAGGACGCGGCCACCTCCGCGGTGTCGGTCCTGGCCGCCGCGCAGGGTGCCTGGTGCGTCCGCGTCCACGACGTCGCCTCGACGGCCGACGCGGTGCGCGTGGCCGCCCGCTGGGGTCTCGAGAACGCGTCGACGCCGCCGCCGAAGCCCCGGTTCTGCGGGGTGCCCAGCTCTGACCTGCGTTTCCTATAGCGCAGGAGGTTTCACATAACGCAACGAAAAATAGGGGCGGGGAGGGGCCCGTGAACTCCTTGACAAGGGTTTGTGGGCGACCCCAAACTGACGTTGCGTTCACCGCAATCCGTTTCGCTATACGCACCGAGGTGTCATGATGATTCCCGCGTGCCGTCTCGTGGATCTGCCCCGAGGCGAGGCCCACAGGCTCGACATCGACCCGCCGGTCTCGGTGTTCCACACCGACGACGGCGAACTCTTCGCCATCGACGACACATGCACCCACCAGGACGCCTCGCTCGCCGACGGCTGGCTGGAGGGGCGCGAGGTCGAATGCCCGCTGCACGCCTCGAAGTTCAACCTCAAGACCGGAGCCGTCGACGCCCCGCCGGCCAAGCTCCCGGTG
This sequence comes from Streptomyces sp. NPDC002130, assembly GCF_040296465.1. Taxonomy (NCBI): domain Bacteria; kingdom Bacillati; phylum Actinomycetota; class Actinomycetes; order Kitasatosporales; family Streptomycetaceae; genus Streptomyces; species Streptomyces sp. NPDC002130. The sequence continues at coordinate 6,628 of NZ_JBEOXI010000151.1, read as the reverse complement.
CGCACGCACGAGGTCTTCGTCGAGGACGGCATGATCTACGTCCGGCTGTCCACGGCAGCCCCGAACCTGCCTCCCTGCATAGCCGCCCGGCTCGCCGGGGGCGTCGCGTGAGGACGGTCGCCGTGGTGGGCGCGTCGCTGGCCGGACTGTCAGCGGCGCGCTCCTTGCGAAAGCAGGGGTACGACGGACGGCTGGTCGTCATAGGCGACGAGCTCCACCGCCCGTACGACAGGCCGCCCCTGTCCAAGGAGTTCCTGGCCGGCGGCATCGGCGAAGCGGATCTCGCACTGGAGCCGGACGACGAGGACCTGCAAGCGGAGTGGCTGCTCGGCGCCCGCGCCGCCGGACTCGACACCACACCCCGCGCCGTGCGGCTCACCGACGGCCGGGAGGTGAGAGCCGACGGCATCGTCATCGCCACCGGCGCTTCCGCCCGGACCCTGCCCGGCATGGACGGCCTGGCCGGTGTGCACACCCTGCGCACCCTGGACGACGCCCGCGCCCTGCGGGACGAACTGGCCCGGGGCGGACGCCTGGTCGTGATCGGCGGCGGCTTCATCGGCGCCGAGGTCGCCTCCACCGCCTACGCCCTCGGCCTCGACGTGACCATCGTCGAGGCGGCGCCCACACCACTGGCCGGACCGCTCGGCGCGACCATGGGCGGCATCGTCTCCGCCCTCCACGCCGACCACGGCGTACGCCTGTTGTGCGGCGTGGGCGTCAAGGGACTGAGCGGCGAGACCCGCGTCGACGCCGTCCTGATGGAGGACGGCCGCAGCATCCCCGCCGACATCGTCGTCGTGGGTGTCGGAGCCCGCCCCTGCGTCGACTGGCTGGCAGGCTCCGGTGTCGAACTCGACGACGGCGTCAAGTGCGGCGCGGACGGCCGTACCAGCCTGGCCGGGGTGGTCGCGGTCGGCGACTGCGCCTCCTGGTACGACCCGCGCGCGGGCACCCACCGCCGCGTCGAACACTGGACCGGCGCCCGGGAACGCCCCGACGCGGCGGTCGCCGCCCTGCTCTCCTGGGGCGAGTCCGAACCGGGCGTACCCAGGCCGCCGTACTTCTGGTCGGACCAGTACGGCGTGAAGATCCAGTTCGCCGGCCACGCGTCCCGTGCCGACAGCGTCACCATCGAGGAAGGCGCCGCCGACGACCGCAACGTCCTGGCCGTCTACCGACGCGCCGGGCACCCGGTCGCCGTCCTCGGGATGAACCAGCCCCGGCTGTTCATGCGCTGGCGCAAGCAGCTCGCGGCCAACACGCCCTGAAAGGGCGCTGCTCCTTGATCCGACGACGTCCGGTGTAGCTCGTCCCGGCGCGTGCATGCCCGATTCACGACGTTCCTCCGAGGAGTGCACTGTGACCTCGACCGGCCTGCCGGAAAGTCTCATCGCCACCCTGCCCGGTTCCGCCTACACGGACCCCGCGTTCTTCGCCCAGGAGCAGGAACACATCTTCGAGGCGATGTGGTTCTGCGCCGTACGCTCCGCCGACCTCGCCGGCCCCGGGGCGTTCCGGACCGTCCAGGTCGGCCGCGAGAGCATCCTCGTCACCCGCGCCCGCGACCAGTCCGTACGCGCCTTCTTCAACGTCTGCCGGCACCGCGGAGCCAAGCTCTGCACGGAGGAGAGCGGCGAGGTCAAGCGCGCCTTCCAATGCCCGTATCACGCCTGGACGTACGACCTGACGGGCAAACTCGTGGCGGCGCCCAACCTCACCAGGATGCCCGACGTCAGCCGCACCGAGTACGGCCTGGCAACCGTGGCGACGCGCGAATGGCTCGGTTACGTGTGGGTGTGCCTCGCCGAGAACCCGCCCCCCTTCGACGAGGTCGTGCAGGACGTGGTCGCGCGTCTCGGCGACACGGAGTCGATCGAGCACTACGGCGTCGAGGACCTCGAAGTCGGCAGACGCATCGTCTACGACGTCCGGGCGAACTGGAAGCTCATCGTCGAGAACTTCATGGAGTGCTACCACTGCGCGACGATCCACCCCGAACTCACCGAGGTGCTCCCCGAGTTCGCCGACGGCTACGCCGCCCAGTACTACGTGGGACACGGTGCGGAGTTCGGCGCGGACATCAAGGGCTTCACCGTCGACGGCTCGGAAGGCCTCGACCGCATCCCGGGCGTCACCGAGGACCAGGACCGCCGCTACTACGCGATCACCGTCCGGCCGCAGGTGTTCATCAACCTCGTGCCCGACCATGTGATCTTCCACCGGATGTACCCGGTCGCCGCGGACCGCACCATCGTCGAGTGCGACTGGCTCTACCTCAAGCACGTCGTCGAGAGCGGCAAGGACGTGAGCCGCTCGGTGGAGCTCTTCGACCGGGTCAACCGGCAGGACTTCGACGCGTGCGAGCGCTGCCAGCCCGCGATGAGCTCCCGGCTGTACGCCAAGGGCGGGGTCCTCGTGCCCAGCGAACACCACATCGGCGAGTTCCACACCTTCGTCCAGGAGCGCCTGGGCGCGGGGCGGCCGCAGTAGCGGCGGTTACCGGCGGCCCGGCGCCCCCCCAGCGCGCGGGGCGGTCGGCGCAGACGGCGCGGCAGGCTCAGCCCAGGTAGCCCATGCGATGGCTGATCTCGTCCGCGCCCTTGACCAGCACCGGAGCGAGGTCGTGCATACGGTCCTCGGTGAGCCGGTACGCCGGCCCTGAGGCGCTGATCGCCGCGATGACCTCGCCGTCCCGGTTGCGGACCGGGGCGGCCATGGCGTGCAGCCCCGCCTCGAACTCCTCCAGCGTCCAGGAGTAGCCGCGCTCCAGCGCCTCGGCGAGGTTCTTCTCCAGCTTCGTCTTCGCGGTCAGGGTGCGGGGCGTCATCTTCTTCAGGCCCGCGTCCGACAGCAGCGCGGCACGCTCCTTCGCCGGCATGTGGGCCAGCAGGATCTTGCCGCTGGAGGTGGCGTGCAGCGGCGTCAGCTGGCCGACCCAGTTGAACGCCGTGACGGCACCCGGACCGCGCACCTGGTACAGGTTGATCGCGTACTTCTCCTGCATCACGGCGAGGTTCACGGTCTCGCCGATCTCCTCGGCCAGACGCTCGCAGACCGGGCGGCTCTGCTGGGTGATGTCGATGCGCCCGGTGACCGCACCGGCGAGCCGGACGATGCCGAAACCGAGGCGGTACTTGCCGCGCTCACCCGCCTGTTCCACCAGGCCGCGCACCTCCAGAGCGCCCAGCAGCCGGAATGCGGTGGACTTGTGGACGTCGATCTCGGCGGCTACCTCGCTGACGCCCGCCTCGCCGCGCCGGGCCAGGATCTCCAGCACGGTGATGGCTCGATCGACCGACTGCACTCCGCCGGTCGGCGCACTTGTCGTTTCGGTATCTGGATGGTAGTTGCTCACAACGCAACTATACGGGCGATTAACATAGCCGACAGCGGTGCAGGTCACGGCCTTGGTCGAGAAAATCGGAAGTTGCGTTGTCCGCAACCTGGTGCGCATAGAGATACCGGTACTAGCATGCCGCGCATTCTCTACGGCGCGAGCGAGACGAGGCCTCATGGCTGACTTGCAGTACGACTTCGTCATCGTCGGTGGTGGATCGGCCGGCAGTGCACTGGCCAACCGGCTCTCCGCGGATCCCGGCAACCGGGTACTGGTCCTGGAGGCGGGCAGACCCGACTACCCATGGGACGTCTTCATCCACATGCCCGCGGCACTGACCTACCCGATCGGCAGCCGCTTCTACGACTGGAAGTACGAGTCCGAACCCGAGCCCCACATGGGCGGCCGGCGCGTCTACCACGCGCGCGGCAAGGTCCTGGGCGGTTCCAGCAGCATCAACGGCATGATCTTCCAGCGCGGCAACCCCATGGACTACGAGCGCTGGGCGGCCGACCCCGGAATGGAGAGCTGGGACTACGCGCACTGTCTGCCGTACTTCCGGCGGATGGAGAACTGCCTGGCCGCCGACCCGGACGACGAGTTCCGCGGCCACGACGGCCCCCTCGTCCTCGAACGGGGTCCCGGGACCAACCCGCTCTTCGAGGCCTTCCTCAAGGCCACCGAGGAAGCGGGGCACGCTCCCACCAGTGACGTGAACGGCTATCGGCAGGAAGGTTTCGCCAGGTTCGACCGCAATGTCCACCGCGGGCGCCGCCTGTCGGCCGCGAAGGCGTACCTCAAGCCCGTGCGGAAGCGGCCCAACCTCACCGTCACCACGCGTGCCCTGGTCACCCGGGTCCTCTTCGAGGGCAAGCGGGCCGTCGGCGTCGAGTATCGGCACGGCCGCGGCAGGCCCCAGCGGGTGCGGGCCGGTGAGGTGATCCTCTGCGGAGGCGCGATCAACTCCCCGCAGCTCCTCCAGCTCTCCGGCGTCGGCAACGCCAAGGAGCTCGCGGCGCTCGGCGTGGACGTCGTACACGATCTGCCGGGCGTCGGCGAGAACCTCCAGGACCACCTGGAGGTGTACATCCAGTACGGGTGCAAGCAGCCCGTCTCCATGCAGCCGTACCTCGCGAAGTGGCGTGCCCCCTTCATCGGCCTGCAGTGGCTCTTCCGTACGGGACCGGCCGCGACCAACCACTTCGAGGCGGGCGGCTTCGTCCGCGGCAACGACGACGTGGACTACCCCAACCTGATGTTCCACTTCCTGCCCATCGCGGTCCGCTACGACGGCTCCGTCCCGGCCGGCGGACACGGCTACCAGGTGCACGTCGGGCCCATGTACTCCGACGCCATCGGCTCGGTGAAGATCAAGAGCAAGGATCCCGCCGAACACCCCGCGCTGCGCTTCAACTACCTCTCCACCGAGCAGGACCGCCGGGAGTGGGTCGAGGCCGTCAGGGTCGCGCGCAGGCTGCTCAACCAGCCCGCCATGGCCCCGTACAACGCCGGGGAGATCTCGCCCGGCCCGGCCGTGGAGAGCGATGAGGAGATCCTCGCCTGGGTCGCCAAGGACGCCGAGACCGCGCTGCATCCGTCCTGCACCTGCAAGATGGGCACCGACGAGATGGCCGTCGTGGACCCGGCCGACCTGCGCGTGCACGGCGTGGAGGGACTGCGGGTCGTCGACGCGTCCGTGATGCCCTACATCACCAACGGCAACATCTACGCGCCGGTGATGATGATCGCGGAGAAGGCCGCCGACCTCATCCTCGGCAAGGAGCCGCTGCCGCCGTCCGGCGCCGCGTACTACCGGCACCGCGAAGCCTCCGCGTAACCCACTGTTTTCAGACAGCCGACCGGCCCGGAAATCCGGTGGTCCGGGCTGGTCGGCGTCGGGTTCTATGGGTTGCCCCCTTGGTAAAACCGTCATCGGCCAACCCCTTGACGTGGGTTCCCGCCTTCTCCAGAGTGTTCCACCACAAGCAATGCGGTGCGTGATGCGCAACGCGATTCGCTCGAAGGGCCCCGACGTGGCAGACCTGTACGTGGACGGCAAATGGCGTGATCCCGTGGCCGGAGGCCACCGGGACATCCGCTGCCCCGCCGACGGCACACTCTCCGTGACCGTGTCCGAAGGCACCCGCCCCGACACCGAGGCGGCCATCGCCGCAGCCCGCCGGGCCTTCGACGAGGGGCCCTGGCCGCGCACCCCCGAGCGCGAGCGCGGCGCGCTCCTGCTGCGCACCGCCGACATCCTCGAACGCGACGCCGACGCGTTCGCCCGCGCCGAATCACTGGACACCGGCAAGCGGCTGGTGGAGAGCGAGTACGACGTCGCCGACGTCGTCTCCTGCTTCCGCTACTACGGAGGGCTCGGCGGCACCGACGCCGGCCGGGTGATCGACACCGGCCGCGACGACGCCGTCAGCCGCGTCGTGTACGAGCCGATCGGCGTGTGCGCACTGATCACCCCCTGGAACTACCCACTGCTCCAGGCGAGCTGGAAGGTCGCCCCGGCCCTCCTCGCCGGCAACACCATCGTGCTCAAGCCCAGCGAACTCACCCCCTCCACCTCGATCCTGCTGATGAGGGCCCTGGCGGAGGCCGGACTTCCGGACGGCACCGCCAACCTCGTCCTGGGAACCGGGCCCGAGGTGGGGGCACCGCTTGCCGAGGACCCCGCTGTCGACATGGTCTCCTTCACCGGCGGCCTGGACACCGGCAGGCGCATCATGGCCACCGCCGCCGCGACCGTGAAGAAGGTCGCGCTGGAGCTCGGCGGCAAGAACCCCAATGTCGTCTTCGCCGACGCCGACTTCGAGACGGCCGTGGACTTCGCGCTCACGGCCGTCTTTCTGCATTCCGGGCAGGTCTGCTCGGCCGGCGCCCGGCTGATCGTCGAGGACGCACTGCACGACCGGTTCGTCGACGAGGTGGTCCGCCGCGCCCGGCGCATCCGCCTCGGCGGTCCCTTCGACCCGCAGGCCGACACCGGCCCGCTGATCTCCGCCCAGCACCTGGCGAAGGTCGAGGCCTACGTCGCGGCCGGACTCGCGGAGGGCGCCGTCCTGCGCTGCGGCGGCGAACGCCCCGACGACCCGGCCCTGGCCGACGGCCACTACTACCCGCCGACCGTGCTCGACGCGTGCGGCCAGGACATGAGCGTGGTGCACGAGGAGTCCTTCGGGCCCGTCCTCACCGTGGAGCGCTTCACCGACGAGGACGACGCGGTACGCATCGCCAACGACACCGAGTACGGACTCGCCGGCGCCGTCTGGACGCAGG
>NZ_JBEOXI010000150.1:0-21021 GCF_040296465.1 Streptomyces sp. NPDC002130 | reverse complement strand
CGATCGCCGAGATCAAGCCCCTGGTGCCGGGCGTGCGCACCGCGCTGATCGCCAGCCGCTACGGCACGGACATCGTGGACCGCGCCGTCGCGGCCGGCGCCGAGACCGTCTGCCTGAACATCCGCCGGCTGACCCTGGAGATCGTGGAGCGGGCCCGCAAGGCCGACCTGAGGATCATCGGCTGGGTGGTGAACACCCAGGACCAGCTGCGGCTGGTCCGGGCGTTCGGCCTGGACGGCGCGACCACCGACCACCCGGACATCAAGCGCACGGGCCGTTTCACGGCCTGAAGGGTGTTGCAGAAGGCTTGGTGGCTAGGCGAGCTCCTTGACCAGCAGCTCGAACTCCAGGTCGTCGCGCTGCGGAATGCCGAAGCGCTCGTCGCCGTACGGGAACGGGGTCATCCGTCCCGTACGGCGGTAGCCGCGCCGCTCGTACCAGGCGATGAGATCGTCGCGCACGGAGATCACGGTCATCTGCATCTCCTTGACGCCCCAGGTCTCGCGCGCCTGTCGCTCCGCCTCGGCGATGATCAGCTTGCCGAGGCCCGCGCCCTGGATCCGGGGGCTGACGGCGAACATCCCGAAGTAGGCGATCTCGCCCCGGTGCTCCAGCTGGCAGCACGCGACGATCCCGCCGTCCCGCTCCACCGTCACAAGCCGGCTGTCGGGCGACTTGATGACCGCCAGCACACCCTCCGGGTCGGTCCGCTGCCCTTCGAGGATGTCCGCCTCGGTGGTCCACCCGGCCCGGCTGTCGTCGCCCCGGTACGCCGACTCGATCAGCGCGACCAGCTCGTCCACGTCGGCGTCGGTGGCGTCGCGGAAGGTCAGTGCGGTGGCGGCGGTCTCCATGGGCGTACGTCTCCGTCTTCCTGGCGCGGCTCGGGCAGGGATGAGCGTAACGCCACCAGGCCCTAAGCTCCGCTGCATGGTGCATGTACTGAGCAGCCGGATCCTGCTCCACCCCACCGACCCCGAGCGGTCCCGTGCCTTCTACGGCGAGCAGCTGGGCCTCGCCGTCTACCGCGAGTTCGGCACGGGGGCCGAGCGCGGCACGGTCTTCTTCATGGGCGGCGGCTTCCTCGAGGTCTCGGGCCGGTCCGAGACGCCCCCGGCACCCGCCGTACGTCTGTGGCTGCAGGTCGACGACGCGGCCGCGGCCCAGGAGGAACTGCGCGCGAAGGGCGTGGACATCGTGCGGCCGCCGGTGAAGGAACCCTGGGGGCTGATCGAGATGTGGATCGCGGATCCGGACGGGACGCCGATCGTGCTGGTGGAGGTTCCGGCGGACCATCCGATGCGCTATCGACCGGGCATCTGAGTTCGGCCGGGGTGGTGCTCCCAGCCCCGGTCGGTGCGGGTGAGTTCGCGAAAGCCCGCGTCGGTCAGGAGGGCGAGCATCGCGCTGTCGCCGGCCGATTCGTAGGCGACGAGCCGGTCCACGCCGCACAGCCGTAGCCAGTCGGCGGCCCGGGCGAGCAGCCAGTGCTCCAGGCCGGTGCCGTACTGCGCGGGGTCGATGTGCAGGTTGCCGATGTCGGCGAGGCCCGCGGCGCGGGCGTGGCGTTCCGGGCGGGCCAGGGCCGTATCGATCTCGATGAAGCCGAGGGCCTGCTCGTCGGCACGGGCCGTGAGGCGGGTGCCGCACTCCCCCAGCGTGCGCTCGACGCTGACACCCGGTCGGGGCCGGTGGGCCGGCAGGCCGTCCACCGGGGCGATCAGGACGACCTCGGTGTCGCCGGTGTGCCGGAACCCCGCGCGCTCGTAGAGGGCCCTGACGTGCGGCCAGTTGCGGGGCAGGCCGTAGACGAGCGGGGCGGGGAGGGATCCGTCGGCGTACCGGACGCGGACGTCCCAGTGGGCGAAGCGTGCGAGGCACGCCCGCATCAGCAGGTCCGCGGCACGGTCGGCGTCCGGCCGGAGGGACGTCGCCGGGTGGTGGACGAACCAGTTGATCTCGGCGGCGTCCCGGTAGTGCTCGCCGACACCGGCGTCGGCGCGGTAGCGCAGCAGGTGCGCCGCGGCGACGACGTGCTCGCGCTGCTCGGCGACGAGCGTCGTCCGCTCGGCCACCCACGGGTCGGTGATGAACTCGCCGGGCTGCCGCTCCAGGTCACCGAGGACGGTGTTCACGGAGACGGAGACGCCGGGGACGACGGCCGCCACGTGCAGATTGACCAGATCGGTCAGCTGGTCGCGGTCGGTCCGGCGGAAGGGGCGCACCTGGGGCGCGGGCATGGGTACCTCCGGGCAGGGTGAAGGAGCCGGCGGCCGCCACGCGGTGCGGTACGGGGTGAGGGTACGCCCGGGCCACGGCGGCACACCACTGGGTTTCCCCGGATGGCAGGGAGTCCGGGAGGCGGCTTAGCGTGCTGGAGGGGGCCCGGGGGCCTGTCCCCGCCGCTCGCGGAAGGAACACCATGAAGCTCGACGCACCGGTGACCGGCGGTCCCTGCTGGACCGAGCTGGGGACCAGCGATCTGGACGCGGCCCTGCGGTTCTACACGCGGCTGTTCGGCTGGCGGCCCGAGACGGACGCCCGTCAGGAGGCCGGCGGCTACACGGTCGCGCACCTCGGGGACGCGGCCGTGGCGGCGCTCGCCCCGCTGTACCAGCCGTCGCAGCCGGTCGCGTGGAACGTGTCGTTCGCGGTGACCGACGCGGACGCCACCGTCCGTGCGGTGACCGAGGCGGGCGGGTCGGTGCTGTTCGGCCCGACGGACGTGTTCGACGTGGGCCGTTTCGCGGTGGCCGCCGATCCCGGCGGTGCCGTCTTCCAGCTGTGGCAGGCGGGGACCTTCCCGGGCGCCGGGCTGTTCAACGCGCCCGGTTCGCTGGGCTGGGTGGAGCTCATGACACGGGATCCGGAGGGGGCCGTGTCCTTCTACACGCGGGTGTTCGGCTGGACGGTCGCCCCGTCGGACCGCTACACCCAGTGGGGCGTCGGCGGCGCCGACTTCGGCGGCATGGTGACGATGGACGACAAGTTCCCGCCCGAGGTGCCGGCGCACTGGCTGCCGTACTTCGCCGTGGCCGACGTGGACGACACGACCGCCGTCGTGCAGCGGCACGGCACGGTTCTGATGGTGCCCACCTCCGTGCCCGACGGCCCGCGCATCGCGGTGCTGCGGGACCCGCAAGGGGCGATGTTCGGCGTGTACCGGGCGGACTACGAGGACTGAGACAGCGGTGTGTGACGGCGAGGCCGGCCGGGACTTGCGCTGAAGTGCGCTCCAGCTCCTAGCGTCCCGCGTACGACCTGCCCGGAGGGACAACCGTGCGTTACACACTGTTCGGAAAGACCGGTCTGCGCGTGAGCGAGCTGAGTCTCGGCGCGATGACCATCGGCGACGACTGGGGCTGGGGCGCCGGTGAGGAGGCCAGCGCCCGGATCGTCGACGCCTACGCGGAGGCGGGCGGCAACTTCATCGACACCGCCAACAACTACACCGACGGCAGCTCGGAACGGATCCTCGGCGAGCTGCTCGAAGGCCGACGCGACAGGTTCGTGCTGGCCAGCAAGTACACCTGCGGGATCCGCGACGGTGACGTCAACGCCGCGGGCAACCACCGCAAGAACCTGGTCCAGTCGGTGGAGGCGAGCCTGCGGCGGCTGCGGACCGACCGGCTGGACGTGCTGTGGGTGCACGCCCGGGACAACTTCACACCGGTCGAGGAGGTCATGCGGGCTCTGGACGACCTGGTCCGCACGGGCAAGGTGCTGTACGTCGGTGTCTCGGACTGGCCGGCCTGGGAGATCGCCCAGGCCAACACCCTGGCGGAGCTGCGGGGCTGGACCGCGTTCGCCGGTTCGCAGCTGCGCTACAGCCTGCTGGAACGGACTCCGGAGCGCGAACTGCTGCCCCAGGCCCGGGCGTTCGACCTGGCCGTGCTGGCGTGGGCGCCGCTCGCGGCCGGGAAGCTGACCGGCAAGTACCGCAGGGGCGAGGCGGGGCGTCTCGACACCGCCGGCGGGGGCACCGACCCGCGCGAGGAGGCGGTGATCAGCGCCGTGCTGGAGGTCGCCGAGCAGGGTGGCTGGAGTCCGGCGCAGGTGGCGCTGGCCTGGCTGCTGGCCCGGCCGGGCAACGTGGTGCCGATCATCGCGGCGACCAGGGAGAGCCAGCTCGCCGACAATCTGGGCAGCGTCGACGTCCGCCTCGACGCGGACGCCCTCACCCGGCTCGACGAGGTGAGCGCGGTGCCGCTCGGTTTCCCGCACGAATTCGTCCGTGAGCCGGTCATCACCCAGGCCGTCTACGGCGACCGCTGGGAGGCCGTCGACGACCGCCGCTCCACGCATCGCCGTACGGTGCACGAGGTGCTGTGACCGGGGCGCCGACGCGCATCGGCCGGTGGCCGCATCAGGCCCGCAGCACGCCGAGCCGCCCTTCCAGCTGGCTGAGCAACTCCCCGAGCAGAGAGGCGAGTTCGCCCTGCCCGGGGCCGTCGAGACCGGACAGCACGGCGGTCTCGTAGGCGAGCTGGACGGGCAGGATGCCGTCGACGAGATCGCGTCCGGCGTCGGTGAGGCGGAGGTGGACGACCCGCCGGTCACGGGTGTCCCCGCGCCGTTCGACCAGCCCGCGCTCGGTCAGCTGCTTCAGGCGTTTGGTGACGGCGGCCCCCGAGGAGAAGGTCTCCCTGGCCAGCTCCCCGGGCGTCAGCTCGTGCCCGGTACGGCGCAGGGCCCCCAGCAGATCGAACTCGGGCCGGCTGAGCCCAGCCCGGCGCAGAGGAGCGTCCTCGGCCTGCTGCAGCAGGGCGGCACAGCGGTTGATCCGCCCGATGATCTCCATCGGCCCGGTGTCGAGCCCGGGACGCACGGCCTGCCACTGCCGCACCACGGCAGCGACGGTGTCGTCCCGACGGCCGCCGCCCGGGTCGGCCTCGGCGGAAGTGCCGCCACCCGGGTCGCTCCCCTCGGTCGCCGCTCCCGTCGTCCCGGCCTCGTCGGCCGCCCGCCCCTCCGCCGTCGGCCGCGGGCCGTGCCCCGTGTCGCTTCGTTCGGGCGATGGTCCTTCGGTCGGCGTCATGGCCGTGCGTCCTCCGTTTCTGTGGCCGGGTCCCGGTCCGGGAGCAGGCCCTGGCGTCGGGCCGTCGCGGCGAGCGTACGGTGTCCGGACTGTTCGGCGAGCACGACCCGCTCCTGGGGCAGGGCCCCCTGCCACCATTCACCGGCGGCGGCGTCGGCGGTGGCACGCAGGTCGGCCAGGGCGACCGCGAGGCCGCGGCGGGCCGATCCCAGGGCCGTGGTGCCGGGGTCCGGCTCGGCCAGGAGGCGGGCGGCGTGCTCCCGGGCCCGGTCGGCCGCGGTCAGCGCATGTTCGACACGGTCACTCGCACGCCGGTTGGTGACGGCCACGGCGGCGGCGAACCCCACCAGCGCACCGACGACGGTGTCCACGACCCGCTCGGTCATCAGCGTCCTGGGCTCCTGGTATCCGGCGAACTCCGTGATGAGCAGGGCCATGGGCGTCACACAGACGCTGCCGAGCCAGTAGTTCCGGCTGATCAGCACCTCCGCGCCGAAGCTGAACGCCAGGCAGCACAGCACGAGCGCCACCGGACCCAGGTGTGCGAGCGGCACGACGGCCAGGAAGACGAGCACGCCGACGACGTTGCCCACGACCCGCTGGACGGCCCGGCCCCAGGTCAGTGCGATGTTGGCCTGGTAGAGCGAGGCGGCGGTGACCAGTGCCCAGTAGGGGCGGCCGATCCCGAGGGCGAGGGAGGCGTAGCCGGCGAGTGCGCAGCCGAGCGCGGTACGCACCGCAAGCGGGGTCAGCGGACCCAGCCGTGTCCAGAGGGGCCGGGCCGCGGCCACGCCGAGCAGTTCGTCGGCGCCCGCGTCCGGCAGTCCCGCCTCCGGGACGGGCCCGGTGCCGCGCAGCGAGCCCGCCCACGCGCGCAGCCGGCCCGCGTCCGCCTCCGCAGGCGCCGCGAGGGCGACCTCGGCGCGGACGACGAGCCGTTCGAGAGCTCGCCGGGTCCGGGAGGGGGCGTTGGTGGACAGCAGAGACTGCCAGGCGGCCTGCACGGCGGCGTAGCCCGCGGCGCGGTACCGGGCGTGGCCCTCACCCGTGCCGCCGGTGCCGGCGTACCCGGCGGCGGCCTTCAGGGCGGCGGCTGTGGCGCGGCGCTCCGGCCCGTGCGGCCGGAGGAGCGCGGGCGCCATGCAGACCAGCCAGGCCCAGGTTCCCGTGCCGGCGGCCAGGGCCAGATGGCCGGGCACCTGGCCGAGGGTCTGCGGCGCGAACAGCGAGGCGGAGCTGACGAAGGTGAGGACGACGTTGCCCGGCGGACCGACCCGGGTGGCATCGCACAGCACCTTCTGCGCGGCGGCCAGCAGCGCGCCCACGGTGACCAGGACGACCGCACTGCCGGTCAGCGAGGCCGCGACCAGGGCCACGGCGAGCCCGCCGAGCATGCCCAGCACCACCCACCCCAGGACCCCGGCCCGGGCGGCGTACGGGCGGTTGTGGGCGTACAGCGCGCACAGGGAGCCGGCCATCGCGTACATCACCAGGTCGAGCCGGCCGAGCACGAGCAGGGTGAGGGCGGGCGGGGCGATCGCCGCGACCACGCTCAGCGCGGGCTTGAACCAGATGTCCGAGGGCCTGCCGAGGCGCAGCACCCCGGCCAGGGGGAGACGCCGGGCGGGCGGGGTGACGGGGGTGGGTGACGCACTGCTCATGGCCACAAGGTTAACATATATTTTACCCGTAAATCATTCTCCTCACCTGGCGTGCTCCGTCGAATGCTCCCCGTGTACACCCTTGCGCTTGCGTGCGCGCCGCATGGCCCGGGCATCGAATGACCGACCGTCGAACGGGGAGGTGCGCGTGCACGGACCGGCTTCGTCCGGCTGGCTGCTGGTGGCGCTCTGCGCGGTGACCGGCGCCTACTGCCTGGCGCGGATGCGCAGCGGCACCGAGGGGCAGCGCAGCGCCGCGGGCGGCGAGGCGCTGATGGGTTTCGGGATGGCCGCGATGGCCGTGCCGGCTGCGGTGTTCACGCCACCCGGGTGGGCGTGGCCCGTCTACGCCGCGGTGTTCGGGGCGGCGGGCGTCCACGCGCTGTGGGCGGCGCGGGCCGGCGCGCACCATCTCCATCACCTGGTGGGGGCCGCCGCGATGGTCTACATGTCCGTCGTCATGGCCGGCTCCCCCGCGCACGCGCATGGTCAGGGCGGATCGGGGGTTCCGCTGCTGACCGGGGCGCTGCTGCTCTACTTCGCCGGGTACGCGCTGCTGACCGGTGTCCGTCTGGTGCCGGTCGCCGCCGTGGCCGGGGGCGCCGGTCCCGCCGGGTGGGGCGACCGGCCGGAAGTGGCGCGGGCCTGCCGGCTGTCCATGGCGATCGCGATGGTGGCGATGCTGCTGACGCTGTGAGCGGGACCGGCCCGGCACCCCCGGCACTCCCCCGACCCGACACCCCCCGGCACTCCCCCGACCCGGCACCCCGGCAGCTCCCGGCCTGGCACCGCGATCCGCCGACCCTGCGCGCCCGTGAGATCCGCCGACGGGCCCCCGGAAGATCCGCCGGCCCGGCATTCACCTCCGTGAGGCCCCGGCGCCCAACGGATCCGTTGTCTGCGTCACTTTGACGTCACAAGCCGTACCCCTGAGCGGGGCGGCGCTCATAGGCTGCCCCCATGATGCTCACCGCCGCGCTGTTGCTGCTCGGCGCACTGACCGCCGTGGCCGCCCCCCGGCTGCTCGCCCGGGCGGACTGGCCGGACCGTGAGCCGGTGGTGGCGCTGTGGGTGTGGCAGTGCGTGGTGGCGGCCGTCCTCGTGTGCTGCGCGCTGTCGATGACGCTCAGCGCGGCCGCGGCCTGGCACGCGGTCGGCGGGCACCTCTTCGCCACGGCCCCGCGCGCCGTCGTCGAGGCCTACGCCCTCGGTACCGCGGGCCCCTGGGCGGCGACCACGGCGGTCGCGCTGGCCGGTGGCGGTCTGTGGAGCGCGGCGATGCTGCTGCGCGAGATCGGCCGGGCCCGTGCCCGGCGCCGCCGTCGGCGCGCCGATCTGCTGGTGCGGGCTCCGCTGCTGCCGGGCGAGGTGGCCGTCTCGGGCCGGCTGGTCGTCCTGGAGAGCGAGCAGCCCGACGCCTGGTGGCAGCCCGGCACTCCCCCGCAACTGGTCGTCACCACGGCCGCGTTGCACCGGCTGAAGGGCCGGCAGCTGGACGCGGTGCTCGCCCACGAGCAGGGTCACGCCCGGGCCCGGCACGACTGGCTGCTGAACTGCTCCATGGCGCTGGCCGGCGGCTTTCCGCAGGTGCCGGTGTTCGCCGCGTTCCGCGACGAGATGCACCGGCTGGTCGAACTCGCCGCCGACGACACGGCATCGCGCCGTTTCGGCCGGCTGACCACGGCTCTGGCGCTGGTCGAACTGAACGAGCACCGCGGCGTTTTCGGGCCCTGCCCGACCCCGCAGGCCCATGTCCCGGCCCGGGTGAACCGGTTGCTCACTCCCCCGGACCGGCTGACCGCGGCCCGGCGCCTGCGGCTGACGGCGGCGGCCGCGCTGGTCCCCGTGGTGCCGGTGCTGCTGGCGTTCGTGCCGGGATTGCGGGCACTGGGGTAGCGGAGGGCCCCTGACACCCCGCGGAGGACACGGCATGACCGAAGTACGTCGCCCCGGTGACGGAAGATCGTCCCCGAACTGGATCCGGAACCCCCGGTTCGGCGAGGATCGCTGTATGCACACCTCGCCCGTCGAGTCCCCGCCCCGTCCGGAACACCGCACCACCGCCGGTCTCGCCGGCGCCCTGGCCCTCTGCTCGGCGCTGCTGCTGGCCCTGGTCGCGGCCAGATGGAGCCCGTTGATCGGCGTGGACGGGGACATCTCCGGCACCACCCACCGCTGGGCGGTCGACGAACCGGTCCTCACCCAGACGTGCCGCATCCTCACGGACTGGGTGTGGGATCCCTGGACGATGCGTCTGCTGTGCGCGGCCGTCGTCGTGTGGCTGGTGGTGCGCTGGGCGGCCCGCTGGACGGCGGTGTGGCTGGCGCTGGCCGTGGCACTGGGCAGCCTGTTGCAGCAGGGCATCAAGGCCGCGGTGGACCGTCCCCGCCCGGTCTGGCCCGACCCCGTCGACTCCGCCCACTACTCGGCGTTCCCGTCGGGCCACGCCATGACCGCCACGGTGGTCTGCGGCCTGTTGCTGTGGCTGCTGCACCGGCACGGCGTCGGCCGGGCCGTGTGGCGTACCGCCGTGGCGGTGGCCGTCGCCTCCGTGGTCGGGGTCGGGCTGACGAGGATCTGGCTCGGTGTGCACTGGCCGTCGGACGTGGTGGGCGGCTGGCTGCTGGGCACGACGGTGGTGGCCCTCGCCGTCTGGGTGCACCGGCGCTGGCAGCCCTCGACCCGGGATCTTCCCGTGCCGCACGACGCGGCCTCGTAGGATCACCGCATGACCGCCGTGCTCTTCGACTTCTCCGGAACCCTCTTCCGCGTCGAGTCCACCGACTCCTGGCTGCGGGGTGCCCTCGCCGGGGCCGATGTCCGGCTCGCGGAGGCCGAGTTGACCGCCGCGGTACTGGCGCTGGAGGCGGTCGGGGCGCTGCCCGGCGGCGGTGATCCCGCACGGGTCCCGGAGGAACTGGCGGACGCCTGGCTGGTCCGCGACCGGAGCGCCGCCCTGCACCGGGCCGCCTACACCGGCCTGTCCCGGCAGGTCCCGCTGCCCGACCCGGCACTGTACGACGCGTTGTACGACCGCCACATGGCCCCGGCCGCGTGGTCCCCGTACCCGGACGCCGTCGAGGTGCTGCGCACGTTGCGGGAGCGGGGCGTTCCGGTCGGGGTGGTCAGCAACATCGGCTGGGACCTGCGGCCGGTCTTCCGCGCGCACGGCCTGGACCCGTACATCGACACGTACGTCCTGTCGTTCGAGCACGGCGTCCAGAAGCCCGACCCACGGCTGTTCGCCACCGCCTGCGAGGCGCTCGGCGCCGATCCGCGCACGACCTTGATGGTCGGCGACGACCGCCGGGCGGACGGCGGCGCCGCCGCTCTCGGATGCGGGGTGCACTTCGTGGACCACCTGCCGGCCGCCGACCGGCCGGACGGGCTGCGGCCGGTCCTCGATCTGGTGAGCTGAGCCGCCCGCCGCCCGCGGGGAGGGTGCCGGGGTGCCCCCCGCCGCCGGAAGGTAGCCCAAGGCCACTACTGGGGCCGACTGCTCGTCTGCCTCGGACGATCCCCCGCGTCGCCCGAGGCAGACGGCATCACCGGCCGGGACCTGACAGGTCGTGGCCGGACCCCTCTGAGTATAGTTGGCTGGCAGCCAGTCAACACGGGAGTTGCAGCATGTCTCCGCGTAGCGCCTCGGTGAACGAAGAGTTGCGGCGGCGTTCCCGTGAGCGGCTCCTGCAGGCGGCGGTCGAGCTGGTGAGCGAGCGCGGCTACGACGCGACCACGCTCGGCGACATCGCCGACCGGGCGGGTTCGGCCCGCGGCCTGGTGTCGTACTACTTCCCCGGCAAGCGGCAGTTGGTGCAGTCCGCGGTGCACCGGCTGATGCACCGCACGCTGGAGGAGGCGCTGGAGCGCGAGCCGCGCACCGAGGACGGCCGGGAGCGGATGGCCCGGGCCATCGACGCGATCCTGGGCCTGGCCAGGGACCGGCCCGTGCTGATGCGCCAGCACATGGCGGGGATCCTGCAGGCCGAGGGCTTCATGCAGTGTCCGGAGCAGCGGCGGCTGGCCGAGCTGTTGCGGGACACCATGGCCCGGCACGGTTCGCCGGACGTCGACAGCGACTACCCGATGATGCGTGCCCTGCTGATGGGCGCCGTGTACGCGGCCCTGGTGCCGGGGGTGCCGATGCCGGTGCCGGTGCTGCGGGCCGAGCTGTTCAAGCGCTACCGGCTCGACCGGGAGCTGGGCCTCCCGCCGGAGACCGCAGCCTCCGGCGGGAGGGGCGACGAGGATCTGTCGCGGTTCTTCGCGACCGGGGCCGCACCGGAGTGCGACCCGCGGGATCAGTCGAAGTAGTCCGGCTGTGTCTGCACGTTGAGCTCACGCTGGTGGACCCGGCGGGCCGGGTCCGTGCGCCGGTCGTCGATCTTCAGGACGTCGAAGCCCCGGGCGTACTCGTTCGAGTAGATGTAACCGTTGTAGTAGTACGCCGACCACGAGCCGCCCGACTTGATCACATCGGTGGTCAGCGGGCCGCGGTCGAAGTAGGCGATCTCCTTCGGTTCGGCCGAGTCGGTGAAGTCCCAGACGGAGACGCCGCCCTGGTACCAGGCCTGGACCATGATGTCCTTGCCCTTGACCGGGATGAGCGAGCCGTTGTGGGCGACGCAGTTCTCGGTGTCCGCCTGGTGACGGGGGATCTTGAAGTAGCTGCGGAAGACGAGCTTGCGCTTGTCGCCCTTGCCGACGATGTCGTAGATGCCGTCGGCACCACGGTCCGGGCCGATCTCCGCGTTGCAGGTGGCCGCGCCACCGCCGCCCAGCTCGTCGGTGTAGACGACCTTGTTCGCCTTCTGGTTGAAGGTCGCCGAGTGCCAGAACGCGAAGTTCACGTTGTCCTGCACGCGGTCGATGACCTTCGGGCGTTCCGGGTCCTTGATGGAGAACAGGATGCCGTCGCCCATGCAGGCGCCCGCTGCCAGGTCCTTCGAGGGCAGCACGGTGATGTCGTGGCAGCCGGTGGTCTTGGAGACGCCCGGGTTGGTGGGTCCGCCCGGGTTGCCGCCGCCGTCCGGACCCTCACCCGGGAACAGCACGGGGAAGCCCACGACCTTCGCCTTCTCGGGCGCCTTGCGGGGCACCTTGATGACGGAGATGCCGTCGTGCGGCGGCTGGCAGTCGGGGTAGGCGGCGTTCGGCGAGTACGAGGAGACGTACACGTAGACGTTGCGGCGCTCGGGCACCAGCGTGTGGGTGTGGGAGCCGCAGGCGGTCTCGACGGCGGCGACGTACCTCGGGTTGCGCTTGTCGCTGATGTCGAAGACCTTCATGCCCTCCCACGAGGACTTCTCGGTCGCCGGCTGGGTGGTGCTGGAGCAACTGCTGTCGCTACGCGAGGAGTCGGTGGACAGGAACAGCAGGTCGCCGGAGACGGAGATGTCGTTCTGCGAGCCGGGGCACAGCACTTGGGCGACGGTCTTCGGCGCCTTGGGGTTGCTGATGTCGAAGATGCGGAAGCCGTCGTAGTTGCCCGCGAACGCGTACCTGCCCTGGAAGGCGAGGTCCGAGTTCGTGCCCTGAAGCACGTCCTTGGGGACGTGGGCCAGGTGCTTGATGTTGTCGGAGTGGACGATTTCGTCCTGGCCGGGTATCTCGCCGCTCTCGATGGCCTCTCGGACCTCGGCCTGGGCGCTCTTGGAGACCTTCTTCGGCGCGGGCGGCGCGTCCCCCGGGTCGGGGGTGGCCCCAGCCGGAGAGGCGGTGAGGAGCGCGGCGAGCAGTCCACCGGCGGCAGCCACAACTCCCAGGCGTCTGCGGCGTGTTCTGCGGTCGTTCAACAGGATCACTGTTTTCCTCCCTGGTTCCGTTCGCTGCGGAACGGTTCACGCACCACGCAGTATCGTCTTCGCCATGCACATACCAACAGGGGGCAACAGAATCGCAATGAAGTTTTCCGATCAATGACCCGCGGAAGCGTGCCAGTACGTCGTCCGCAACTCGAGGTGCTTTCCAACCCGTTTGCCACAGGAGGTCGTTGTGCTGTTCCGCCGTACGTCCCGGGTGTCCGCCGTCACGACGGGGCTGGTCGCCCTGGCCGTGCTCGCGACCGGAGGCTGCGACTCCGGTCCGGACCGGAAGCCGGCCGCCGCGGACGGGCCCGCCGTGATCGCGCCGGGTGAGCCCGGCGAGGCGAACCGCACCCTGTCCGCCGAGGAGGCCGCCGACCGGCGCTCGGAGAACGACTCCCCCAACTCGGCCGACGTCTCCTACGTCCGCATGATGATCGAGCACCACGCCCAAGCCCTGGTGATGACCGAACTCGTCCCGAAACGCGCCGAGTCGAAGGACGTGAAGCGAATCGCCGAGCGCATCGCGGCCGGCCAGAAGCCCGAGATCGAGGCGATGAAGGGCTGGCTGAAGTCGTACGGCAAGCCCTTGAAACCCGAACGGCACGAGCACGCCACGATGCCGGGCATGGCGACGGAGGCCCAGCTGAAGAAGCTCCGCGCGGCCGACGGGCAGGCGTTCGACCACCTCTTCCTGACCCTGATGACGACCCATCACCAGGGCGCGATCACCATGGCCACGGACGTGAAGGGGCAGGGCAACAACATCCGCGTCGAGGAGATGGCCGACGAGGTGACCGCACAGCAGACGAGCGAGATCACGCGGATGCGGAACATGCTGTGAGCGTGCCTACCGGTCGGCCATGTGGTCCGAAGGAGCGTGCGGCATCCCCGCCTTCGTCGGCAACGGAGGCGGGTGGGCACGCTCGTGCTGGTCGTGCCATGCAGCGATCGTGAAGAGCAGTGCAAGGGCGGCCAAGACCAGTTGGACCGCACCCGCGTAGGGATGTGCCGAGCACAGGAAGATCACGGCGATCACGAGCACGCCCAATGTGAACCCGCCGAACCAGAGGATCGGAACCCAGTCCATCGGGGGTGCCACCGTTTGCTCGTCCGTTCGACCCCGTCCACGGATGACCGAGGTCAACCCCAGCAGAAGAGCGACCGGGATCTCGATGAGCAGCACGATCAGGCTGATGCAGCCACCTGTGAACCCGTCGCCTCGCAAGTTCGAGGGTTCCCCAGCACGGGTATCGATCTCCGGCCGGCGCGGTAAACGCGTACTCCGCTCGCAGCGCATGGTCACACGCTCGTACGTGACGCCGTTCACCGCATCACGGTTCACCAGGCCGAGACCGAGTCGTGGCCGAGCCGAGTACCCCGCGGGTCCCTCGGCTGTGTGCCGCCCGGATTCTCCGGGGTGAGATCGCCCTGCCGTCGCAGGTGCCGAGCGTGCACTCGTCGCGTATGAGGTGCGGAATCGGCATTGATCGGCGAGTGCCGCCGGCTCCCGAGGAGACCGGGTCCGCGTTCAGCGCCGGGCGCGGCGCGGCGACAGCAGGCCCGCGTCGCGGGCCTGGCCGATCAGCCGGAGGGACGCGCGACGGCTGTGCCCGGTCGCGCCCATCACGGCGAGGATCGGATCGGCGCCGTCCCGCTGGGCCGCGCGGTACTCCCGCGCCACCAGCCGACGCCCCTCCGCCCCGCGGGGCCAGGCCGGCCTGGCACGGCGCCCCTGGCCCCCGCAGCCGTCGGGCCCGGATCCGGGCCCACATGCCTCCGCCACCGCATCCTCGATCCAGTCGGCGAGCACGGCCAGGTCGTCGAGGGACAGCGCGGGCTGAGCGCGCACCTCCTCGACGCAGACGCATCCGCCGCCCACGACGGCCAGCGCGTCGATCCGGGCACCGTCCTCGAACACCAGCCGGAACTCGAACCACCGCGTGGTGCCCTCGTTCTCCCGCACTTCCCACGCGGGGTGCACGGACACAGCACCGTCCACCGGAGAGCGATCAGAAAGATTCAGAAAGGATGCTTTCAGCACACGCTGAACGTAACCGCATGATCACATTCCCTATAGATCGGACACGCGCCGCGGCTGGAGCACAGCACCCTGTCAGCGGAGCCCTGCCGGTGCGATGCTGGAGGTGTCAGAGCTCTCCTGAGATCCGTCGGATCCCCCGGGTAAGGAGTTCCGCCGTGCTGCGAGTCGCCGTCGTAGGCTCCGGGCCGAGCGGGTGCTACACCGCCCAGAGCCTCGTCCAGCTGGACTCCGACGTGCGCGTCGACGTCCTGGACCGGCTGCCGTGCCCGTACGGCCTCGTCCGCTACGGCGTCGCACCCGACCACGAGAAGATCAAGTCGCTGCAGAACAACCTGCGCGCGGTCCTCGAGCACGACCGGGTGCGATTCCTCGGCGGCGTACAGATCGGCCCCGGTGGCGTGAGCGTCGCGCGGCTGCGGGAGCTCTACCACGCGGTGGTGTACTGCGTGGGCGCCGCGACCGACCGGCGTCTGGGCATCCCCGGGGAGGACCTGCCGGGGAGCTGGTCGGCGACGCAGTTCGTGTCCTGGTACAGCGCCCACCCGGACGCCGTGGACGCCGGGTTCCTGCGGGACGCCCGGTCGGCCGTGGTCGTCGGCGTGGGCAACGTCGCCGTGGACGTCACGCGGATGCTGGCCCGGGGACTTGCCGAGCTCACCCCTACCGACATGCCGCAGGCGGCCCTGACCACCCTCGCGGACAGCCGGGTGACCGAGATCCACATGGTGGGCCGGCGCGGCCCGTCCCAGGCCCGGTTCACCACCAAGGAGCTGCGCGAACTGGGCACCCTGCCGGAGACCGACGTCGTGGTGGATCCGGCGGAGCTGGCCCTGGACCCGGCGTACACGGACCCTTCCGCACTGCCCGCGCCCCAGCGCCGCAACGTGGAGGTGCTGCGCGGCTGGGCGCAGACACCCCCGGCGGGCGCGCCACGCCGCATCCACCTCCGGTTCTTCCTCCGCCCGGCCGAACTGCTGGCCGAGCAGGGCCACGTGGGCGCTGCGCGGTTCGAACGCACGGCTCCCGACGGCCACGGCGGCGTGACGGGTACGGGCCGGCACGAGGTCATCGAGGGACAGCTGGTCCTGCGCTCGGTGGGCTACCGCGGAGTCCCCCTGGAGGGCCTTCCGTTCGACCCGGCCACCGCAACCGTGCCGAACCTGTCCGGTCGCGTCCTGCGCGAGGGCGTCGTCACCCCCGGCGAGTACGTGGCGGGCTGGATCAAGCGTGGCCCCACCGGCGTCATCGGCACGAACCGCCCCTGCGCGAAGGAGACGGCGACGTCCCTGCTGGAGGACGCCCCCGCCCTCGCCGCGAAGACGGTCCCCGACGACCCCCTGCCGGCCCTGCATACGGAAGGTACCGATCCGGTGGAATGGACGGGCTGGCAGTCGATCGAACGGGCGGAGGCGGCACTGGGCGCGTCACTGGGCAGAGGCGTGGTGAAACTCCCCGACTGGCAGTCGCTCCTGAAAGCCGCTCGGGCCGAGGTTCGCTGAAGGCACGCATCAGTGGCCCGGAGGGGCGGCCAAGGTCTTGACCACTACTCGCTGTCCGACCTGATCAATCTGCGGCCTGAACGAAGGCGAGGAGGCCGCATGGTGTGGGTGCCGGTGGTGTGAGGGAACTCAGCACAGCTCTGGAAAACTCACGGGAATCGCACTGAGGCGCTTGAGCTTCCAGCGGCTGGAGGGTTCAGGATCTCGCCCATGGACGACGAACGCCCCGAGGTGCTCACCATCGGCCAGCTCGCGCACCGCACCGGACTTCCGGTGCGTACCCTGCGCTTCTGGTCGGACGAGGGAGCGGTGCCGCCCGTGGCCCGCTCCGCGAGCGGCTACCGGCTGTACGACGCCGACTCCGTGGCCCGCGTCGAGCTGGTCCGCACCCTGCGGGAGCTGGGCATCGGGCTCGAAGAGGTGTGCCGGGTGCTGAGCGGCCGGACCACGGTCGCCGAGGTCGCCACCGCGCACGTGGCCGCGCTCGACGCGCAGATCCGCTCGCTCCAGGTGAGCCGGGCCGTCCTGTCCACCGTGGCGACACGAGGTTCCACCGCTGAGGAGACAACACTGATGAACCGGTTGGCGCGGCTTTCCGCCGCCGAACGCAAGCAGATCATCGACGAGTTCAAGGAGGAAGTGTTCGGCGGTCTCGACGTCGGGCCGCGCCTGCGCGACCGCTTACGCACCGTCAGCATCGAATTGCCCGACGATCCCACACCTGACCAGGTCGACGCCTGGATCGAACTGGCCGAACTGGTGCAGGACCCCGGTGTCCGCGCCCGGTTGCGCACATGGATGGAGCTCAACACGCCCGTACCGGGGCAGGGTCGTCTCCCCGGGGCGTCCATCTGGTGGGCCAGGCAGGTCGTGCAGACCGTGGCGGAGGTCAGAGAGCGCGGGGTCACCCCCGAGGGACCGAAGGCGACCGAAATGCTGGCCGAGCTGTTCGGCGACGACGATCGTGCCGCCGTGCTGCGCAGCCTGGAGGCCGGGATCGAGGCAGGGGCGGAGCGCTACCGCAGGCTTGTCGCCCGCGTGCGCGGGCAGGCTTCGGCGCCCGACGCGACCGCGGAACTGGAGTGGCTGGCGCGGGCCCTGCGCGCCGCAGATCGGGCCTGACCGGCCGTACCCGCACGCCCCGACTCGGCAACTCCACAGCGCTGCCGCCCGTGGTCTACCAGCTTCTCCTTCGACAGACCGATCGCGCGAAGGAGCCGGCCAAGGCACGTTGAGCCGCCGCGTGAGATCGGCCGGCAGGCCCGTCAGGGCCCGTGCGGGCCCCTGACGCCGGGAAAGGCCAGAGCGGTGGCCATGGTCGTGCCGAGGACGCCGGACGCTGAGACGCCCTAAGCGGGCTGACGCGAGGCCTCGGCGTGAAGGGCGGCAACTCCGTTCTCATCGATGACGCAGCTCTCGATGGCCGCCTTGTCCTTGAGCCGGGAGCTCACGTCACTCTGGTCACCCGCAATGCAGAACTCAGCCCGCAACGGGGCGGTGCCGTAGTAAACGCCGTTGTCGCCGGGGCAGTCGAACACCGCGGGGTTGGGCGCGGCACAGCTGCTCCCTGCGGGAGGATCACGCCGAGTGGGGTGGGTGAAACCTGCGCAGTGCATCATCTCTGCGGTTCGTTCACGTGGTTCCGGACGGGCGCCCGGGCCGGATGGTGGCAGATCCGGGCTCGCGGTCCGCGAGCCCGGAACCGATCGCCGCCCTGCCGGTCGCCGCCGTCGGGCTCATCACCGACGTGGAACAGGCCGAGAGGATCCTGGCCAACGGCGAGGCGGACGCGGTCCTGCTGGGCCGCGAGCTCCTGCGCAACCCGTCGTGGGCACGGCACGCGGCGCGGGAACTCGGCGGTGAGGTGCGGGTGCCGGACCAGTACCACCGGTCGGTCTGATCCGGCCGGTCCGACTCGGTCGGCCTGACTCGGCCGGATCCGACACCGGTCCGAACCCGGTCCGACCCCGGTCGGACCCGGCCCCCCGGTCATCCGGTCCGGCACCCGAAGAGGTATGTCAACCGGTCGCGCACGCCGTTCCGTTGAGAGTGAACGCTGCCGGAGCGGCACTGTTGCCGGTGTGAGAGGCCTGGTAACCGAAGCTCACGCCGGCGCCCGGGGCGATGGTGCCGTTGTACGAGACGTTGGTGGCGGTGACCGACCCGGACGACGGCGCGTACGTGGCGCCCCAGCCGCCCGTGACCGTCTGCCCGGCGGGCAGCGTGAAGCCGAGTTTCCAGCCGTTGACGGTCGTCGTGCCGGTGTTGGTGAGGGTCACGGAGGCGGTCAGACCGGTGTTCCAGGCGTTCACCGAAGCCGTCACCCGGCAAGCGCCGGGCTGGGGTTGGGGAGCCGGGCCGGAACTGTCCAGGCCGAAGAAGGTGAGCACGCGGGACGCCATGCCCTGGGCGTACAGGTTGTGGCCGACGCCCTGGAGGCTGATGGCCTCCACGGGAGCCCGGTCACCCGTGCCGCCGTAGCGGGTGCGGGTCCAGCCGGACTGGGGCGTGTCGGTGCTGGTGGACGTCTGGCTCACGCCCTGTACGTTCGTCCACTGCTTGATCTGCTCCCCGAAGTTGGGGTAGCGCAGGACGTCGTCCTCGGTGCCGTGCCAGATCTGCATGCGGGGGCGGGGGCCGGTGTAGCCGGGATACGCGCCCCGGGCCAGATCGCCCCACTCCTTCGCGGTGCGGGTGATCGTGCCGCCCGAGCAGGCGCTGTTCCACTCGGAGCCGTCGGTGGTGGCGAAGCAGCCGAACGGGACGCCCGAGAAGGCGGCACCCGCCGCGAACACGTCCGGGTAGTCCCCGAGCAGGACGTTCGTCATCATCGCGCCGGAGGAGATGCCCGTGGCG
Source organism: Streptomyces sp. NPDC002130 (assembly GCF_040296465.1). Classification (NCBI taxonomy): domain Bacteria; kingdom Bacillati; phylum Actinomycetota; class Actinomycetes; order Kitasatosporales; family Streptomycetaceae; genus Streptomyces; species Streptomyces sp. NPDC002130. The sequence goes on along the minus strand of NZ_JBEOXI010000150.1, from coordinate 2,119 downwards.
AACACCCGGCCCGTGTCGGCGTCGTAGGTGCGGGTGACCCAGTCGATCATCGACTTGACGCCGACGGGGTCGCTGCCGCCGCCGCGGCGCAGGGCCTGGGGTGAGGAGACGTCGAAGCACTTGCTGCTGCGGGTGACGGACGGGTACAGCACGATGAATCCGTACCGGTCGGCGAGCGTGTCGTACTCGGTGCCGTTGTACATGTCCGGGCCCGATCCGGTGCACCAGTGCACGGCCACCACGACCGCCGGCTTCGGGGTCACGCTCTCCGGTACGTACAGGTACATCCGCAGATTGCTGGGGTTCGTACCGAAGTTCGTGACCTCGGTGAGGGCCGCGGCGGGTACGGCCCCTGCGCGGACCGACGCGCGGTCGGGCTCGCCGGCGGCGGCCGCGGGTGCGGTGAACGCGGTGGCCGCGAGCAACGGCAGCAGTGCGCCGACGAGCGCGAGGAGCATCGACCGCAGGGGTCTCCTCGCCGTGGGGTGGGGGGTGGCAAACACGTCCGGGTTCCTTCCGTCGTGGGAGGCGTCCGTCCCGGCATGGTGGCATGGACATGGCCCCCATGGAAGCGCTCCCACACGGCCGTCGCCGTGACCAGCACCGACTGGATCCGTTCTGCGCGAGGCGTTGACTAGAAAGCGCTTGCCCCCTACGTTCCGTTCAACAGTGTGACCCATTGGCGCGAAGGGAGCATGTGCGGTGCGCATGGTGGACAGAATTGCGAACGCCATTCACGTACGTGTACCTCATGGCTTCTGAAGCCCCCCGGACACACGATCACCGGAAGGCCCTGACCCCCGTCCACCCCCACACAGAAGGAATCGGGACATGACTTCTGCGACACGTCCACGCGCCCGCAGGCGCGCGATGACCGGCACGCTGGCCGCACTCGGCCTCTCGGTTGGCATGATCATGACTGTCAACACCCCCACCGCGAGCGCCGCCACCTGGCCGACTCCCAACGGCAGTCAGGGCACCTCCTCCACCATCTCCGTGTCCGGCACCAAGGACTACGGGATGAAGCGGTACTACGGCACCGGCGCCCTGGCCGGTGACGGCCAGGAGGAGGGTCAGGACCCGATCTTCAAACTCGCCAACGGCGCGGTACTGAAGAACGTCATCCTCGGCGCCCCCGCGGCCGACGGCATCCACTGCGAGGGCAGTTGCACGCTGCAGAACGTCTGGTGGGAGGACGTCGGCGAGGACGCCGCCACCTTCCGCGGCGGCAACGGCGCCACCTACCAGGTGATCGGCGGCGGTGCGAAAAAGGCGGCGGACAAAGTCTTCCAGCACAACGGCGGCGGCACCCTGACCATCTCCAACTTCGCGGTGCAGGAGTTCAAGACGCTGTACCGCTCCTGCGGTGACTGCTCCACGCAGTACACCCGCAAGGTCAACCTCAACACCGTCGACGTGACCGGCACCGGCTCCACCGCCCGGCTCGTAGGCATCAACGTCAACCGCAACGACGTGGCCAGGCTGCGGAACATCACGATCCGCAACGACTCCGGCCGCAAGGTCGTCCCCTGCCAGAAGTACAACAACAACACCGCCGTCGGATCCGGCCCCGACAGCAAGAACTGCCTCTACTCCACCTCGGACATCACCTACAGGTAGTCCGGGCAGACAGTCCCCCCACGGTGAAGGCGGCCGTGCGGAGCGTCCCGGCGGGCGCTGCGCACGGCCGTCCGCGTCATGTGCCGCGCACGCGCGCGCGTACCTCCCCGATCAGCTCTCGCTGGTAGGCGGTGTAGGCGGCGCGGAGTTCGGTGCCCGGCCAGCCGGCGGGCAGGAGTCCGGGCGGCAGCACGGGGTCGGCGAGCAGATGCCGTACGACGGCGGCGAAGGCCGTCAGGCGGTCGGCCGGGCGGGGCGAGCCCGCGATGTGGGCGAGCAGGGCCCGGGAGGTGGCGGACCAGGCGTCCAGCGGCCACAGGGCTTCGGCCAGTTCGCCGGAGGGGCGGTCGGGGCGGACCGTGTAGCGCTGGACGACCTGGTTCAGATCATCTGGGAGGGCACGGGTGAGATTGGCGGGCCGGAGCCAGACGCCTTCGCGGAGTTCGGCGAGCCGGAGGGCGGTCAGCCGCGTACGCAGGTCGGCACGTTCGGCCGGGCC